>JALHUM010000054.1 GCA_022865905.1 Anaerolineales bacterium
AGAGCCTGCCCACGGTTTTGCTCTCGCTGGTCGTCAAAAGCCCGGATAAATTTCTGGAAAAACTTCGACAGCAACAGCCGCCCATCATCGGCCGAACGGAAAACGACCGCGTCCTGCTCGACCCACGCACCGTGCTGCCGGAACAGGAAGGGGCACTGTTGGTTGGGTTGAAGAATGTGTTGGGTAAGAACAATTAGCGCCATTCGCGTTGAATCTTTCCCAGGAGCAATTTGAAATGAAATCAGACCTCGACGCTCTCATGCAAGACAAGAGCCTTGACGCCATCCTCGTCATCGGCAACGCCGAGCACAACCCGCCCATGTACTACCTGACCGGCGGCGGGCATGTCAGTGGCGCGACGCTCATCAAGAAGCGCGGCGAGGAGGCCGTGCTCTTCCACCAGGATATGGAACGCGGCGAGGCTGCCAAGTCAGGTCTCAAATGCATATCCTACAGCACTTATCCATACGCTGATTTGCTCAAACAAGCAAAGAACGACCCCGCCCTGGCTGCCGCCATCCGCTACCAGCGCATATTTACCGATATGGGATTGAAGCGCGGACGCGTCGGCCTGTATGGATTCAGCGACGTCGGCTCGGCCCTGGCTGTCATCGACCATATTCGCCGACTCATTCCGGACCTCGAGCTGGTTGGCGAGACGCGTGACGATTCGGTCTTCATGAAGGCCATGGAGACCAAGGACGAGGCCGAGGTGGCGCGCGTCCGCAAGATGGGCAAGGTCACCACCCAGGTCGTGGGGAGAGTCGCCGAGTACCTCACGGGCCGTGAGGTCCGAGAAGATGAAATCCTGCTCAAAGAAGACGGTACTCCTCTGACCATCGCGGATGTCAAAGCCAAGATCAATCTCTGGCTGGCCGAACTGGGCGCGGAAAATCCCGAAGGGACGATTTTCGCCATCGGTCGTGATGCAGGCCTGCCCCACTCCACCGGCAGCCCCGAAGACCTGCTGCGCCTGGGCCAGACCATCGTCTTCGACATTTTCCCGTGCGAGGCAGGCGGCGGCTTCTTCTACGATTTCACCCGCACCTGGTGTCTGGGTTACGCCGCGCCCGAAGCGCAGAAACTCTACGATGAAGTAAAAGCTGTATTCGACAAGGTGATGGAAAACATCGAACTGGACGCGCCTTTCAAGAATCTCAATCGGTTGGTCTGCGAAGAATTCGAGAGACAGGGACACAAGTCGCCGCTCAATACCCAAGCACCGATTGAGGGCTATGTCCACTCGCTGGGACATGGACTGGGGTTGAACGTCCACGAGCGTCCATGGAGCGGGCTGACAGCAACAGACGATAACATCCTGAAACCCGGTGTGGTGGTGACGGCTGAACCCGGCCTATACTATCCCGAAAAGGGTATGGGTGTGCGCATCGAAGACAGCGTGTGGATCCGCCCGGATGGGAGAGCGGAGATCCTGGCTGAGTATCCGTATGATTTGGTACTAGAGATGAAGAAGTGGAAGAAATGAGTCTTCCCCCTGCCCGCATCCTCGCCATCGAAACCTCCTGCGATGAGACCGCCGCGGCCGCCGGGCGGGGCGGTTGCAATAGATTCCAAATCGTGATACCCTATTGGCATGAACGACTTCCAGTTTGAGTGGAACGAAGAAAAAGCCAAAGCAAATCTCAAAAAGCACATTATTGGCTTTGATGAAGGCGCGACCATCTTCAATGACCCCCTCCTCGTCACCATCCCTGATCCCACTCATTCGAATACCGAACAACGCTATGTTTCTCCCGGCATTTCTATCAAAGGGCGTTTGTTGGCTATCGTTCATACCGAACGCAATGATAAAATCCGCCTGATCAGTTGCCGCAAGGCAACACCGCGTGAAAGAGAAACCTATGACAAACTCAACAAGTAAAAATCCCAAAGAAGATGATATGCTCCCCGAATACGACTTCTCCAAAGGAGAACGAGGCAAGTTCTACAAGCCGTTGAGCAATGGCTATAGCGTCACTATCACTCATCCCGATAGCACAACCACCACAGAGCACTACAAACTCATTGATGGCGCTGTTCTGCTCGACCCGGATGTGCGCGCGTATTTTCCCGATTCCGAATCTGTCAATACCGCCCTGCGCTCGCTAATTAAAATGATGGCGGATATCCCCGCCAAAGGTAAGCGTTATACCCAACACCCGCAAAGTATACACCGCGTCTCAGAGAAATAACGTTTTCCGTTTACTGATCACTGATAACTGAACACTGATGACTGCTCTTCCTCCCGCCCGCATCCTCGCCATCGAAACCTCCTGCGATGAGACCGCCGCGGCCGTGCTCGAAAACGGACGCGCCCTGTTGGCCTCCACTGTGGCCTCGCAGATGGATATCCATGCCCGCTACGGCGGCGTCTTCCCGGAAGTGGCTTCGCGTCAGCACATCCTGTCCATCGTGCCAGTCGTCGAGCAGACCCTGTCCCAGGCGCACCTGGCGCTCGGCGACATCAACGCCATTGCCGTGACGCGCGGCCCCGGCCTGGCTGGTTCGCTGCTGGTCGGGTTGAACCTGGCCAAGGGTCTCGCCCTCGGCGCGGACCTGCCGCTGGTGGGGGTGAATCACCTGGAAGGGCACCTGTACTCGGCCTGGGTCTACGACAGTCCCCCACAGGGGGGCAATGCCGGAGAGACCCCGCCCCCTGAGCCGCAGTTCCCGCTAATGGCCTTGCTGGTCTCCGGTGGACATACCGAACTCAACCTGATGGAAGATTACTTGAAATACAAGCGCCTGGGCGCGACCCTGGACGACGCAGCCGGCGAGGCTTTCGACAAGGTCGCCCGCCTGCTCCAGTTAGGCTATCCCGGAGGCCCGGCCATCCAAAAAGCCGCCGAGGAAGGCGATCCGGCGGCAATCCACTTCCCGCGCGCCTGGCTTGAAGGAAGCTGGGACTTTTCGTTCAGCGGCGTAAAGACTGCTGTTCTGAGAGAAATCAAACGGTTGGAGGATGAAGGCAAACCCATTCCAGTAGCGAACATGGCCGCCAGCTTCCAGGCGGCTGTGGTGGAGGTATTGCTCAATAAAACCCTGAAAGCCGCCCGCCAATTCGGCGCCAAAGAAATTCTGGTGGCAGGCGGCGTCTCGGCCAACAAGGCTCTGCGCCAGGCGTTCCAGGCACAGAAAGAATTCCCCATGCACATCCCGCCGCTTTCGCTGTGCACCGATAACGCCGCCATGGTCGCGGCAGCCGGGTATTTCCGCTTCGCGTTAGGCCAAACCGACGGGCTGGAGATAGACGTACTGCCGACCTGGCCACTCTCATAAGTAGAGACGACCCCACGGGTCGTCTCTTTTCTTATTTAGAATGGCTTGACGCCATCCGGGATGGGACAGACATACGGCGTCGCCTTGATCTTCTGCTCGAACTCTTCCCTGGCAGCATTCAGCCGGGTTGGATTCGCCATGAATTCCAGCGCCGTGAGCGCCATGACTTTGGCCGCAAAGAGCATCCCCTTATGCCCGATGCCCATCCCAGATTGAGCTACCACCTGCCAGGAGTGACCGGGCGTCTTCAGTGCGTGACAGGCAGCCTCGATCTGGCCGGTGGGCGTCACCCAGCTCACGTCACCCACGTCGGTCGAACCCGGCAGGACGAAATCCGTTTTCGTGTTCGGCAGGATGGGGGCAAGCAGCACGGCGTCCAGCGGAACCAGTCCCCGCACCTCTTTTCCGAAGATCTTCGTCAGCAGCCCCAGAATGTCGCTATCGGGGCAGGCGGAAGAGATCTGCCTGGCGAACTCGATCTCTTCCTGGCTGAACTCAGGCGGGCCGACCTGGATCATCTTCTCGTAAAGTACATCTGTAATCACATCGTTGAGCAAAAGATTCGACATGCCCTTCTGAAAGATGATCTCCACCTCGGTGCCGGTCATCAAGGCCGCGCCTTTGGCGATATCCAGTACGCGCGGGTAGATTTCGTACACTTGCTGGAGCAATGGTGCGCGAATAATGTATTGAGATTCAGCCAGCGGGGGAACCACATTCGCAGCCGAACCACCCCCATTGGTAATGATGTAGTGGATCCTGGCATCGGGGATGAGATGCTCACGCAGGTAATTTGTCCCGACATTCATCAACTCCACGGCGTCCAGCGCGCTGCGTCCATTGTGTGGATCATAGGCCGCGTGTGCAGCCTTCCCGTGAAAGCGAAAATTTACTTTGATGTTGGCAAGCGCGTTGACGCCGACGATGCCGTTGTAGATATCCGGATGCCAGCACAAGCTCAGGTCAACGTCATCGAACGCCCCGGCCTTCACCATGAAAGTCTTGGCGGAGCCGTTCTCCTCGGCCGGACAGCCGTAATAGCGGATCGTCCCCTCGACCTCGCCGGCCTGGATCGCCTCCTTGACCGCCATCGCCGCCGCCAAACTGGCGACCCCCAGCAGGTTGTGACCGCAGCCATGTCCGTTCCCGCCCTCTTCCCTAGGTTTTTGATAAGGGACTCTCTCCTGGCTCAGCCCGGGCAGCGCATCGTACTCGCCCAGGATGGCAATGATGGGCTTTCCCTGCCCGAAACTGGCGATAAAAGTCGTCGGGATGTCCGCTACGCCGCGCTGGAGTTGGAATCCGGCCTCCTTGAGCGCGTCTACTAACAGGTCCGAAGACCGCCGCTCGCTGAAACCAAGTTCGGCGAAGTCCCAGACCTGGTCGCTCAAAGCGATGAAGTTGTCCTTCCGGTTTTGGATCCATTCTGCGAGATTCATTTTGCCTCTCCCAAAGTGATGTACACCACAGTATACAAGAAATCGCCAATTCTTGTTTAAAACCCAAACCCCGTTTGGGACCGACCCTGATCCCTACGGGGTTTGTTATGAGGAGAATGCAATTCCTATTATATCCATTAAGATGAAAAGAAGCTGAATGAGACTTAAGAAACAGATTAGAAAATGGGGGATTTCCAAATCATGTACGGGGAGCGAGGACAGCCTGGATCTGCGCCAGCGTGATAGGGCCTTCACGCAGTACTTGTGGCTCCGCGCCGAGACAGTTGACCACAGTGGATGGCACTCCTCCTGGCGTTCCTCCGCCATCCAGGATGAGCGGGATGCGGCCACCGAGCTGGTTGCAGACTTCCTGCGCTGTGCAGGGACTGGCCTGCCCGGAGAGATTAGCCGAGGTAACAGCCATCGGCCCGGCAGCGCGCAGCAGCGCACGCGCCACGGGATGATCCGGCACACGCACGCCGACGGTGGGCGCGGTGGAAACAGCTTCGGGCAGAGATGGGTGTTTTGGCACGACCAAGGTCAAGGGGCCGGGCCAGAAGCGAGTGGCCAGTCTCAGCGCCATTTCGCTGACCTGCGCTGTGACTTGCTCCAAATCCGCGGCGTCGCCGAACAGGATGGGGATGGCCTTCTCGGTCGAGCGGCCTTTGGCTGCGTAGATTTTCTCGATAGCCGCCGCGTCAAAAGCCAGCGCGCCTACTCCATAGACCGTATCAGTAGGAAAAGCAACCAAACCACCGCTTTGCAGGATTTGCAGTGCCTGTTTCATAGCATTGGGATGGTTAGCAGGAAGAATAAGGGTATCCATCGTTATACCTGTATCTCCAGCAGCCGATCGTGGTCGGATAAATCCCGGTGCAGGTGGATTTCCGCCTCAGGGAAGGCATCATGGGCTAATGATAAAACCTTCGCGCCCTGTGAGGCCTCTATTTCAAGCAGGATCAACCCGCCGGGAGCAAGATGACGCGGCGCCTCAACCAGCAGGCGGCGGATGATATCCAGGCCGTCCGCGCCACCGTCCAGGGCCAGGGTCGGTTCGCGCCCGTAGACGGGCAGGCCATGCAAGGTAGCGGTGGGAATGTAAGGCAGGTTTGCCACAATCATGTTGAAAGTCGAAAGTCGAAAGTCGAAAGTTCCGGCAGTGGGAAATAAATTACAACAAAGAAATTCAATTCGATTTGACACGCAGAAATTTTTAGCATTACGTTTCGCAACATCAATTGCTTCTGGCGAAATATCCGTTGCCTCAACCCGCAACTCTGGCAGGTTGACCGTAAGCGCGATGGCAATACAGCCGGAGCCGGTGCCCACATCTAACACGCGAAGCATGCCCCAGTCCGCTTCCCTGGCCTGTCGGCCAGGATAGGCAGCAGACTTTATATCCATTGCCTGGCGCTTCATCGCCAGGCGCAGCCAGGATACTGCCCGCTCTACCAGCAACTCGGTCTCTGGGCGTGGGATCAGTACATCCGGCGTGACCTCGAATTCCAGCCCAAAGAATTCCCATTTTCCCAGCACGTAGGGCAGCGGTACACCATCTTCCAACTGCTGAAGGGCTTTCTCAAGGGCGCATTCCTGCTTGGGCGTAAGGGTCGTTCCAGGATGGGCCAATACCCAGGCGCGCGGCTTGTCAAGCACGTGCGCCAACAGCACCTGTGCGTCCAGATCGGGGGTATCTGTCAAAGGGATCAAACCAGCCGAGAGTTCGGCAAAACGATTCACGGCTTCTACTCTCTACTCTCCAAAGATTATACAACGGAACATTTCCCACACCGCTTCCGTCTTTTCATTAATTCACATATGCCACTTTGCACCTCTGCACCCTGGCACTTTTCTCAAAGGAGTCTCCCATGTCCCGCAAACTTTCCTTGCTCCTCTTCATCCTTCTGGCTTCCGCCTTCATCCTTCCCACGCCTGCCCACGCGGACGGAATCATCATCTGCGACCCCGGCCCGTGTCCCGGCCCCTACCCGCTGGCGCCGCTGGCCATCAAATACCACCACGTCACCGTCACCATCCGGGACCAGGTCGCGACCACGCACGTGGATCAGGTCTTCTATAACCCCAGCGATGTTCAGGTGGAAGGCACTTATATCTTCCCGATCCCGCTTGACGCCGCCGTAAGTAATTTCACCCTGTGGATGGACGGCAAGCCGGTCGAGGGTCAGGTGCTGGATGCGAGCCAGGCGCGCCAGACGTACGAGGACATCGTCCGCAACCTGCGCGACCCGGCCCTGCTGGAATACGCCGGGCGCGGCGCGGTGCAGGCGCGAATTTTCCCAATCCCGCCGCAAGGCGAGCGGCGCGTTGAGTTGGAATACACTCAGGTATTGACAGCCGATAATGGCCTGGTGCGTTACGTTTACCCCCTCAACACCGAAAAGTTCTCCACCTCCCCACTGGAAAGCGTGACGATCAGCGTGGACATCCGCACCTCCAGTACGCCCATCCGCGCCGTTTACTCGCCGACACATGAGATCAGCCTTAGTCGCGCGGACGAGCGTCACGTCACGGCCGGGTACGAAGCCTCTAACGTGACCCCCAACACTGATTTCGCCCTGTACTACTCCCTGGGCGAGGCCGAGGCCTTCCACTTGCTGACCTGCCGTGACCCAGCCGACCTCAACGACCCGGACGGCTTTTTCCTGCTCCTGCTCGCACCTCGTCCAGACGCCGCGGCTGAGACGCTTCCCAAAGACCTCATCCTGGTGCTGGATCACTCCGGCAGCATGGACGGTGAGAAATTCCAGCAGGCGCAGAACGCCTTGCGTTACATTCTACAGCACCTCAATCCCGAAGACCGCTTCGACATCGTCTCCTTCAGCACCAACGTGGAAACCTATGCCCGCAATCTTCGCCCGGCCAACGAAGCGAATGAAGCCATCGCCTGGGTGAACAGCCTGAGCGCGGAAGGCAGTACCGATATCAACCGCGCCCTACTGGAAGCTGCCTCCATGAACGACGGCGAGCACCCGCTTTACCTTATCTTCCTTACCGACGGCCTGCCGACCGAGGGCGAGACCGACAGCCAGCGCATCCTGAACAACTTCGCTGCCTCCGCGCCGGATAATTTGCGCCTGTTTGCCTTCGGGGTGGGTTACGACGTGGATACCTTCCTGCTCGATTCGCTGGCACAGGAGCATCACGGTTCCAGCATCTACATCCAGCCCGGTGAGCAACTGGATGAAATCCTGTCTGCCTTCTACGCCAAGATCAGCACGCCGGTGTTGACCGACCTGGAATTAGATTTCAACGGTATTACAACCTATGACATCTACCCCTCCCCGTTGCCCGACCTGTTCTCCGGCTCGCAGATCATTGTCGTAGGCCGTTACCGCGTTGGTGGAACCGCTACTGTAACGCTCACCGGCATGGTCAATGGTGAAAAGCAGACTTTCCGCTATCCCGAACAAGCCTTTACCCGGCAATCTACAATCCTCGATCAGCAATCTGCAATTCTCCGCCTATGGGCGACGCGCAAGATTGGCCATTTGCTTAACCAGATCCGCCTGAGCGGCCCTGACCAGGAGACGATTGACCAGATCGTGAAACTGAGCATCCGCTATGGCATCGTCACCCCCTACACTTCATATCTCGTTACAGAAAACATGCCATTGGGCGCGGCCGAACAGCAACGTATCGCCAATGAACAGTATTCCCAAATGGCAACTGCTCCCGCCGCGCCCGCTTACGGTGCAACTGCGGTACAAAAAGCCTCTGACCAAGGCGCAATGGCTGGAGCTGAATCCGCCGCGGCGCCCTCTGCCGAGGTTGCCGACCTGGTGAAAATCGTCGGCGCGCGGACATTCGTCCTGAGCGAAGGCGTCTGGGTGGATACTGCCTTCGATCCCGATACTATGCAGACCACGAAAGTTGCCTTCCTCTCGGATGACTACTTCGCCCTGGCAAATTCCCGTCCCGAACTGGCGGCCGCCTTCGCCCTCGGCTCGCGCGTAATTGCCCTGGCGGACGGCGTGGCCTATGAGGTCGTAGATAGCGATACCTCCACCGGGCCGATCCAGATCCCGCCTACGCTCACGCCTGAACCTCAAACCACTGCCTCTGAGACACCCGCTTCCTCGTCCCCCACCTTGCCTTGCGCCTCCGTGTACCTGGCCTTGCTGCCCGTTGGGTTGCTCTTTCTACAAAGGCGAAAGAAGTAATTTCTCACTCAAAGAACCCAAACGTGCGACGCACTGGGTAAGTGCGTCGCACGTGATTTTCAAGCACCGAGTCTATTCCACATCGTCATCTTCGCCCAGGGAAGCCAACCTTTCCGCCTCGTCGCTCGTAGCAAGCTCCTCGATGAACTCGTCAATATTGCCCTCCATCACCGAGGCCAGATTATGCATCGACAGGCCAATGCGGTGGTCGGTGATGCGCGACTGGGGATAGTTGTACGTGCGGATCTTTTCCGAGCGCTCCCCACTTCCAACCTGGGAGCGGCGGGCTTCGACCCGTTCAGCCCTACGCTTTTCCTCTTCAATCTCGTATATACGGGCGCGCAGGATGGACATGGCCCGCAGCCGGTTCTGCAATTGCGAACGCTCGTCCTGGCAGGCGACCACCATCCCGGATGGCAGGTGGGTGATGCGGATGGCAGTAGCATTCTTCTGGACGTTCTGCCCCCCCGCACCGGAAGAACGAAACACATCCACCCTGAGATCGGATTCGGGGATCTGGATGTCCACCTCCTCGACTTCGGCCAGCACCGCCACCGTGGCCGTGGAGGTGTGGATGCGCCCCTGCGCCTCGGTCACCGGCACGCGCTGGACGCGGTGTACACCCGACTCGTATTTTAGCTTCGAGTACGCCCCTTTACCCTTGACAAGGAAGATGATTTCCTTGAACCCGCCGATGCCGATGTCACTCTGCGACATGACCTCCACCTTCCAACCCTGGCGCTCGCCGTAGCGCGTGTACATGCGGTAAAGGTCGGCGGCGAAGATGGCCGCCTCGTCCCCACCCGTTCCGGCGCGGATTTCCATGATTACGTTCTTATCGTCACGCGGGTCCTTGGGAACCAGCAGCGCCTTGATCCCTTTCTCAAGCTTGGCAATGCGCGCCTCCAGCTCCGCGACCTCAGCTTCGGCCAGGGTGCGCATTTCGACATCTTCTTCACTTTCGAGCATGGATCTGGCATCTTCCAGCCGCTTCAACGACTGACGGTATTCGCGCGCCTTATCGTACAAAGGTTCGAGGTCAATGCGCTCTTTATTTAGTTCCGCGGCGCGCTGATAGTCATCGCCAACTTCAGCCAGCAGGCGGTTGATTTCTTCGTAGCGTTCTTCAATTCCCGTAATTTTTTCGAGCATACAATATCTTTTCTCACCACAAAGGACACAAAGAGCACAAAGTTTTCAGGGTTCCTCCTTTGTGACCTTCGTGTCCCTTGTGTTTGGTCTTAGCGGCATGGTCGTCGCGCCGCGTGATTATACCATCCCAGGCAACGATCTTACTTTGCTATCAGTGACAGCACCCACGAGAGGATCAAAACAACCGAGATGAATATGATCACGATCCGCATGGCACGCGCTTGCCGTGCCTGACGGCTTGTCCTCCCGGATTGTGAAGTTGTCGTTCCTTTGGTGCTCTTCTTTGCCATATTACCTCTTATACAGGATTGCCATTTTGTGATTCCCTGCAACGCGTCCGGGTCAGTGATAGCAACTCCTCATTCCAAGAAATCCTGTTCGCTGTTGTACGAAAATGGTGCGGCTATTTTACCAGCCAGCCATGCCTTTTCGAAATCAGCAAATGTCATTTTTTACTTGCTTTCAAACACAGCGATCTTCTCCTGTACCGTGTTTAGCATTTGTGCTTTCGTATTCAAGTAAGTTTTATTCCTTATCTTTGACTACAAGACCAATCAGACTATTCGACCAAATGACTAATCCAAACTCGCCTTTAAATTCTCCGCCAGCGCCTGCGTGATGCCAGGTACGGCCGTCAATTCTACCACCGAAGCCTCCCTAATCTTATCCACAGAACCGAAATGCTTCAAGAGGGATTTTCGCCGCGCCGGGCCGATGCCAGGGATGGAATCCAGCGCCGATGCCATGCCCTGTTTGGCGCGCCGCTTGCGGTGGGCGGTGATGGCAAAACGGTGCGCCTCGTCGCGGATGCGCTGGATGAGATAGAGTGCCTGCGAATGGCGCGGTAACAACAGCGAATCGGGCTTGTCCGGGAAGAACAACTCCTCGTGCTCCTTTGCCAATCCGACAACGGGTACTTTGCCGAACAGGTCTATTTTCTGGAGAACAGCCACAGCGCGGGACAACTGCCCCTTGCCGCCGTCCACGATCAGCAGGTCTGGCAAGAAGGCGAACGACGGATCAAGCTTGGACCCGGGTTGGGCCGCCGTTTCTTGGGATGATTGCCACCTGCGAAAGCGTCGCGTTAAGACTTCTTCCATGCTGGCGAAGTCATCCGGAGCGCCGGCCGCGCCCTCGACGTTGAAACGGCGATAGAGCTTTTTATCCGGCACGCCCCGGCAGAAGACCACCATGCTGCCGACGGTCGCCGTCCCATGTGTGTTAGAGATGTCGTAGCACTCGATGCGGTTGGGCGGCGTGGGCATCTGCAATGCGGATTGCAGCTCGGCCAAAGCTTGCTCTTGACGGTGTGTATCCGCCTGCCATTGCGTACGCAGCGCGTGCAGCGTCTCGGTTGCATTCTCGGCCGCCATCTTGACCAGTTCGCGCGACTGGCCGCCGTGCGGCACGACTATCTTGACTTTGTGGCCGCCGGAGCGTCCGCCCAGCCACTGCTGGATGATCTGGGCTTCCTCGATCTCCTGCGGCAGGAGCACCTGCTGCGGCACGGAGGCGGCTTCGGTGTAGAACTGCTTGACGAATTCGGCTATCACCTCGTTATCGGCAACATCCTCAGTACCTTCCAAGACGAAGTATTCGCGCCCGATTAATTTTCCTGCGCGAATGAAAAAAATCTGCACGCAGGCCTCGTTGTCGGCTCGCGCCATGGCGATCACGTCTGAGTCTTTGTAATCGGAGGCGAAGACTACCTTCTGGCGTTCGATGACGGACTGGAACGCCTTGAGCTGGTCGCGGATGGATGCGGCGCGTTCGAATTTCAGATCCTTAGAGGCCATCTGCATCTTTGCTTCTAGACGGGTGAGAATGCCCTCCGTCCGCCCGTTCAGGAATTCTTGCAGGTCGGAGATCATTTGGCGGTATCCGGCCTGATCAATGGCGCCGATACAGGGCGCGGTACACAGCTTGATATCATAGTAGAGACACGCCCGTTTATCCTGGCCGGTGATCTCCCGGTCACAGGTCAGGTACGGGAAGATGTGGCGCAGCACGTCCAGCGTCTGGTAGACCGCCCAGGCGGAGGTATATGGCCCGAAATAGCGCGAGCCGTCGTCCAGCATCTGCCGCGTCACCGTGACCTCGGGGAATGGCTCTCCCCAGTGGATTTTGATATAGGGGTAGCGCTTGTCATCCTTCAAGCGGACGTTGTACTTGGGCCGGTGGCGCTTGATCAGGTTCATCTCGAGGATTAGCGCCTCTAGTTCCGAACCGACCATGATCCACTCGATGTCAGCGATTTCGCGCACCAAGCGGTGGGTCTTGTGGTCGTGACCGGCGTCGCTGTGGAAGTACGAGCGGACGCGGTTTTTCAGGCTGATGGCTTTTCCAACATAAATGATCGTCCCCTCGGCGTTTTTCATCAGGTAGCAGCCGGGTTTGGTCGGTAGGGTATCTAAAATGCCTTGCAAGTGCTCAGAGAGTTCCATCGGGCGGATTTTATCACGGGTTGCAAGAAGCAGTATAATACCCTCGGCACGCATAGGAACAAACCTTGAAAGAAAACCTCGAAGTTACCATCGGAAAACTGCTGCGCAAAGGCGGACTCAAACTATCGGTTGCTGAATCCTGCACTGGGGGGCTGCTCTGCGACCGCATCACGGACGTGCCAGGCTCATCGGATTATTTCATTGGGGGCTTCATATCCTACGCCTACGAAGCAAAAGTGAAGGCACTCGGCGTAAGTTGGGACACGCTCAAAGCCTACGGCGCGGTCAGCCGCGAGACGGTGCTGGAAATGGCACGTGGCGCGCACAAGGCCCTGGATACCGACATAGGCATTGCGGTCAGCGGGATTGCCGGCCCCGGCGGCGGGATGCCAAAGAAACCGGTCGGCCTGACCTGGATCGGCCTCTCCGCGCAGGATGGCGAGTGGGCACGTGTGTTTACCTGGCAAGGTGACCGCCTGCAGAATAAGGCACAGTCGGCCGAGGCGGCATTACAGTTTCTGGTGGATTATTTGCAGGAGAGTTTGAGTAAAACGTAAAGCGTAAAACGCAAGAGGTGGAATGAATATTATTGTGCTTATTTCAGCGGACGCTGAATGGCGCGCCGTCAAAGAAATCTTGACCCCTAACGAAATCCACTCCTCCCCACTGGGCGAATGGTTCGAAACAACCTTCAACTCTTCGACTTCGCTCAGGATAAACCTCCAACCTGTAACTTTCTACCATGGGGGCTGGGGCAAGATCTCCTCCGCTGCGACGGCCCAATACGTCATAGACCGCTGGTCGCCGGACTTGCTCGTCAACCTGGGCACCTGTGGCGGATTCGAGGGACGCGTGGCGCGCGGGACCGTGATCCTGGTCGAAAAAACGATTGTCTACGACATCCTCGAGCAGATGACCGACCCCGACCAGGCCATCCTCCACTATGTCATTGAGATTGATCTATCCTGGCTGGGGAAGTGTGTTCAGTCATCAGTTATCAGTAATCAGTTCTCTCTTGTACGAGGTCCGCTTGTCTCAGCCGACCGGGATATCGTGGCGAGCGACATCCCCATGCTCGTGAAAAAATATGATGCCATTGCCGCAGATTGGGAATCAGGTGCCATTGCGTGGGTCGCAAAGCAGAACGGCGTGCGTTGTCTCATCCTGCGCGGCGTGACGGACCTGGTCAGCGCGGGCGGCGGGGAGGCGTACGGGGATTACGATCTGTTCCTCCGCCGGACGCAGGAGATCATGCGGCAGCTCATCTTACTGATTACAGATCATGAATGCGCGTGGATCGTCCCCTCTTCATCGCTGCAACCCAAACGCCAACGCCGCCCATCACGGGCCAGGAGATCATCGGCCTCAGCCGGCCCCCAGCTTCCTGATGGATAGACCGTCAACGCGGGGGAATTCTCCTTCTCCCAGCCCTGGATGACCGGATCAACAAGCCGCCAGGCAGCCTCGATGGCGTCGCTACGGTTGAAGAGGGTTGCATCACCTTCCAGCGCTTCGAGCAGCAGCCGTTCATAAGCATCCGGCAACGTACTATTGAACGAAGTGCGGTAGTGGAAGTCCATGTCTACCGAGCGCATCTCTTGAGCAGAGTCGGGCACTTTGGCTTCGAAGCGCAAGTGAATGCCTTCGTCGGGCTGGATGCACAACGAAAGGATATTGGGGGTGAAGTCGCTTTCATCCTTCAGATGAAACATCAGATGCGGCGGACGCATGAACTCGATGATGATCTCTGAGGTTTTCTGCGCCAGCGCCTTGCCCGAACGTAGATAGAATGGCACACCTTTCCAACGCCAGTTGTCAATGTATAGCTTGAGTGCCGCTAAGGTCGGCGTTTGCGAGGCAGGCGCGACACCCTCGGCATCACGGTAGCCTGCGTATTGCGCGCGCACGGTATCCCCCAGCGCAATCGGCCGTATGCTGGTCAACACCTTGGCTTTCTCATTGCGAATGGCATCCGCCTCGA
This sequence comes from Anaerolineales bacterium, assembly GCA_022865905.1. GTDB lineage: Bacteria > Chloroflexota > Anaerolineae > Anaerolineales > Villigracilaceae > CG2-30-58-95. The sequence goes on from JALHUM010000054.1 coordinate 14,477, forward strand.
AGGAGGCCGGTGGCTCCATCGCTACCAGCGACAATAACTGCAAGAGGTGGTTCTGGAACATATCCCGCACCACACCCGCGCTGTCGTAGTAACCGGCGCGATGACCCACGTCCACAATCTCGGCCACGGTGACCTGGATGTTGTCCACGTAACGACGGTTCCACACCGGCTCGAAGATCGTATTGGCAAAGCGGAAGAACAGGATGTTCTGAGCGGTTTCTTTGCCCAGATAATGGTCAATGCGATAGACCTGGCTCTCATCGAAAACGGCGTGTACGGCCCGGTTCAACGCCTGCGCCGAGGCCAGATCTTCTCCAAAAGGCTTTTCGATGACGATGCGACGCCACCCGTCGGCCTGTGCCGCCATTCCAGCCGCCCCCAAATAGCCGACAACGAGGGCATAATGTTCAGGCGCGGTCGCCAGGTAGTACAACCGGTTTGCCGGATCATTCTCAATTTTTTTCAAGTATTCATCTAAACGGACATAATCATCCGCAATGTCCAAGTTGCCCTGGAAGTAGTACAGCTTCAACGCAAAGGAGTCCCAGGTCGAGGCCTCGAACGTGTCCGGGCTGAAGGTGGTGACTCCTTCCCGCAAATGCTCGCGGAAGGTCTCCTCAGCGATAGGTCGCCGGGCGTACCCAACAATATGTGCACAATCCGAAAGACGTCCCTTTTGGAAGTTGTTATACAAAGCCGGTATCAGCATGCGCCAGGTCAGATCGCCAGAAGCGCCAAAAATGACGAGTGTCGTGGGGAGCGAAGGTCCAAGCATCGGCTATTCCTTTTTCACAGCGTGCCCACCGAACTGGTTGCGCATGGTAGCCAGCAGCTTGGCCGCTTAACTCTCATCCTGGCGGCTGACGAAGCGCGCCTGCAGCGCCAGCGTGATGACCGGCACGGGCACGTCCAGGTCAATGGCTTCGGCGTTGATATCGTATGCGATGACGCGATGACCGCTGCTTAGCAGGCGCGTGACCATGTTGGCACCCATTTTTCCCAAGCCGACCATTGCGATTTCCATGAGATTTCTCCTTAGATTAACTACCTTGTAAGCATCGTGGCCTGGATCGTCACGAGCGAAAGCTTTTGGGTAAATGGACGACCGCCGCCTCGTCAACGAACCACCAGACCTCGCCCTCCGCAGGATGGATGCGCTGGGCCGGCCAGCGCAGCGGATCGCGCCTACCTATCAGCGTGTTTGCGAGCGCCCCGGCTTTTTCCTCGCCTGTAGCCAGGAGGACCACCTTGCGGGCTGCGTTGAACACGTTCGGCGTCAGGCTGACCCTTTCCGCCGGGCGACCCTCATAATCGGCGGTCACACGGATCGCGGCCAGCTTCGCATCAATATCCGCCGGGGAGCCGGGGAAGAGAGAAGCCGTATGGCCATCCCCGCCCAGGCCGAGCAGGACCCAATCCAGGCGGGGCCAGGCCAGAACGCCTTCTGCAAATGCCTTCAACTGTTCCGCGTAGTCTCTGGCAGCAGCCGTTGGATCCAGTTCTCCTTTTATGCGATGCACATTTTCTTCGGGGATGGGGACATGCGCCAGCCAAGCCTGCCAGGCTTGTTTGAAATTACTGTGCGGATCATCCGGCGGGACGCAGAGCTCGTCACCCCAAAAGAAAACCATCTGCGACCAGGGCAACTGCTGGCGATAGGGCGGCTCGGCTAAAAGGCGAAATAAAGGCAGCGGGGTGTTCCCACCAGCCAGGGTTGCCAGGAACCGGCCGCGCTTCGTCACCGCATCCGTGACAGTTTCCGCAAAATGCTCGGCTACGGCCAGGCTCAGGGCCGTGCGATCCTTGAAAATTTGGATATACGTGTCAGGCATCCTCTATACCAACTTTCAACCCGTGACAGGCCGCTCCAAAAAAACCCGCTTCCGGATTACAGATAACGTGCACCGGAACCTTCGCCAGCATCTCGGAGAAACGCCCTTTCGCCATGAAGGCTTGCATAAAGGAACCCTCCTTCAAGAACGGAAGAATGCGGGGTGGAATGCCTCCGCCGAGATAGACGCCGCCGGTAGCCAACACTTTAAGCGCCAGGTTGCCAGCCTCGCTCCCCAAGATGGAGACGAACAGTCGCAAGGTCTCCACGCAGATTTCCGCTTTACCCGCCTCCGCAGCCTGGGAAATGATCGGCGGGGCATCTTTGGCCCGGGAAAGTTCAATTTTTAACCATTCCGGTTCGGGATAGCGTCTGGTATCCCTGAGAAATTCATAGATGTTCGGCAAACCAAGCCCGGAACACACCCATTCATAACTAACGTGCTCATGGCGAGACATCAAGTAGGAAAGCAATTCCAATTCGGTCAGGTTGGTTGGTGCGAAATCGGTGTGGCCTCCTTCGGAGGCGCAGGGAACGTAGGCATCGCCATTCCAGATCAGGAAGGCCTCCCCAAGCCCCCGTGCCTGGCGCGATGACCGCGATTGCGCCGTTGGGTGCAGGCGTACCCTTGTTGAGCGTCGCTAAATCCTGGGCTTCCAGAAAGGGGATGCCCAGGGCGATCGCGGCCAGATCATTTAAAATGGCGACGGGCGCGCCCAGATCCGCCCTCAACGTGCGTTCATCTACAAGCCAGGGCAGGTTGGTAACCTGGACACGCCCATTCACTATCGGCCCGGCGATCCCCAAGCTGGCTCTACAAATGGACCCGCCTTTTCCGGTCAGGAATTGGGCCACCAGCGCCTCCAGAGAGGCAAAATCCGCGCTCTGAAGGGTAGCTTCCGCCAGTGGATGGCGCGGCCCATCTTTCGGGTGGTAGATCGCCAACTTGGCTTTCGTCCCACCGATATCACCTGCCAGCAAATATTTATCCTTTTTCGGCATCCTTATTCCTTCAACGTATGGTTTCAGCCAGGGTATCTTCTCAATAAGTAGGGGAGGATGGGGGTGTGCGGACAGCTTCGTACCCTTCGGGTATGCTTCGCGACCGCCCGCACACCCCCCACTCCCCATTCTATTGAGACGATACCAGCCAGATTATAAATCATCCCAAACGGGGCTGGTATAACCATTTTTTCGCTTTTTTCCAGGCTCATACCTGAAACAAATGTGCTATAATTCGACTACCGTCATACCAGGTTTACAGAGGAAATCATGCCGTCGAATGTAATCCGCGTCGTTGGGGCGCGCGAGCATAACCTCAAGAATATCACCGTAGAAATCCCCCGCAATAAGCTGGTCGTCATCACCGGACTATCCGGCTCGGGTAAATCATCTCTTGCCTTCGACACCATTTTTGCCGAAGGCCAGCGGCGCTACGTCGAGTCGCTTTCGGCCTACGCCCGCCAGTTCCTGGGCCAAATGGATAAGCCGGACGTGGATTACATCGAAGGCCTCTCCCCGGCCGTATCCATTGATCAGAAGGGCACCTCCCATAACCCACGCTCGACCGTCGGCACGGTGACAGAGATCTACGATTTCCTGCGCCTGCTTTTTGCCCGCGTCGGCATCCCGCATTGCCCGGTCTGCGGACGCGAGGTCGTCAAACAATCCGCCCAAGAGATCGTGGACGCCATCGAAGCGCTATCGGAGGGCAGCCGCATCCTGATCCTGGCGCCGGTGGTGCGCGGACGCAAAGGCACATACCTGGCAGTCTTCGAGGAAATTCGCAAGGCCGGTTTCGTGCGCGCCCGCGTGGACGGGACGGTCTACAGCTTGGACGAGGAGATCAGCCTCGACCGCTACAAGATCCACACCATCGAGGCGGTGGTGGACCGGTTGGCGGTAGCAGGCCCCGGGTCCGAAGAGGAGCGCAAGTCGGCTCGCACGCGTCTGACGGATTCGGTCGAAACGGCGTTGAAGTTCGGGGATGGGTACTTGACCATTCATATCCTCCCCTTACCCCCATCCCCTTCGCGCAGCACCGCTGAGGGGCTCCCTAAGGGAGAGGGGGAAAGGGGTGAGGGCAACGACTTGCATTTCTCTGAACACCTGGCCTGTCCCGAACACGGCATCAGCATCCCGGAAATCGAGCCGCGCACCTTCTCGTTCAACACCCCGCACGGCGCATGTCCCGACTGCCAGGGGCTGGGCAACAAACTCGAAATTGACCCCGAACGCGTGGTGGACCCTGAGAAATCGCTCGCCGAGGGCGCGCTCATCGCCATGGAGTGGAATAACCTGCGCGAAGACATGGGCGCTTACTGGCAAATCCTGGAAGCCATGGCGCACCATTATCACGTTGAACTGAACGTGCCGTTCAAATCCCTGCCGCCGGAAAAGCGGGATTTGGTGCTATATGGGACGAAGGGCGGGAGATTCACCGTCCATTACCACAACCGTGAAGGCCGCCAGGCTGTCTTCGATACCTCCTTCGAGGGTATTATCGGCAACCTGGAACGCCGTTACCGCGAGACCAACTCGGAGTACATTCGCGAGAAGATCAGCGAATACATGACCGACCGCCCCTGCCCGACCTGCCAGGGCAAGCGTCTGCGCCCGGAGGCCATTGCTGTCACCGTGGGCGATATCAATATCATCAAGGTCACGGCGTGGCCGATCAACCGCACGCTGGAATGGATCGAGAAGCTGGCCGGACCGCAGACCCCCCTCAATAAACGCCAGCAGACCATCGCCGAACGGATCATTAAAGAGATCCGCTCACGCCTGGGTTTCCTGGTGAACGTCGGCCTGGATTATTTGACCCTGAATCGCTCGGCGGGCAGCCTTTCCGGCGGCGAGGCGCAGCGCATCCGCCTGGCCACACAGGTCGGCTCGCGGCTGGTCGGCGTGCTGTACGTGCTGGACGAACCCTCCATCGGCTTGCACCCGCGTGATAATGGCCGTCTGCTCAACACGCTCAGAGGCCTGCGCGACCTGGGCAACACCGTCCTGGTCGTCGAGCACGACGACGACACCATCCGCACCGCAGACTGGATCATTGACCTCGGCCTAGGCGCGGGCGAACACGGCGGGCATATCATCGCCGAAGGCCGGCCCGAAGAGATCATGGCGCACCCCAAGTCGCTCACCGGGGCTTACCTTTCTGGGCGCAAGCGCATTCCCATCCCGAAGAAGCGGCGCACAGGTAACGGCAAGCACCTGACCATCGTCGGGGCGCGGGCGAACAATCTCAAGAATCTGACCATCCGCATCCCGCTCGGCAAGTTCGTCTGCATCACGGGCGTCTCCGGCTCGGGCAAGTCCACGCTGATGGTGGACGTGCTATACCAGGCGCTAGCGGCCAGGCTGCACGGCGCGCGCACCCAGCCCGGCGAACACGAGCGCCTCGATGGGCTGGAACACATTGACAAGATCATCAATATTGACCAGTCGCCCATCGGGCGTACGCCGCGCTCCAACCCCGGCACCTATACCAGCCTGTTCGACGAGATCCGCAAGCTCTTCGCCGAACTGCCCGAAAGCAAAGTGCGCGGCTACAAGCCGGGGCGCTTCTCGTTCAACGTCCACGGCGGACGCTGCGAGGCCTGCCAGGGTCAAGGCCAGTTGCGCATCGAGATGCAATTCCTGCCGGATATCTACGTGCCCTGCGACGTCTGCCAAGGGACGCGTTTCAATCGCGAGACGCTGCAAGTCCACTTCAAAGGTCTCTCGATCGCCAAGGTGCTGGATACGACGGTGGAAAAAGGGCTGGAATTCTTCGCTGCCTTCCCGGCCATGGTCAGCAAGTTGAAGACGCTTGCGGAGGTTGGACTGGGCTACATCACGATTGGACAGCCTGCCACCACCCTTTCGGGCGGCGAGGCGCAGCGGGTCAAGCTGGCGCGTGAGCTTTCACGCCGCGCCACCGGCCGGACCCTGTACGTGCTCGACGAACCCTCGGTCGGACTCCACGCTGCGGATGTCCACAAACTGATCGAAGTCCTGCAACGCCTCGTTGACGCGGGCAACTCGGTGCTGATCATCGAGCACAACCCCGACATCGTAAAAGTAGCCGACTGGATCATTGACCTCGGCCCTGAAGGCGGCGACCGCGGCGGGGAACTCGTCGCCGAGGGCACGCCGGAAGAGATCTGCGCCATGCCAGCATCCTATACTGGACAGTTCCTCAAGAGCCATCTGAGGTGAGCAGGGGAGAAAAAAGGGGCACCGGAGCTTCCCCGTGCCCTCGACAGACCTACTCGCTTAATCCTTGAAGTTCAGGTAGAATATCATTATCATGGCTGAAAAGAATTCAGCAGCCTGCTTCTCTAGTGAGGAGATGGATAATCTATGAGCGGACACCCCCCCCTTGTCGCAACCACCATCGAAGCCTACCGGAAGAGACGGCAAAAAAGGACGCCCGTTATCATTGGAGTCATCGCGATCCTACTTGTGGTGGTTGGAGTGATCATCCTGGTGGTTGGCTTCAGCAACAGAGGTGGTTTCCACTTGTTTTCCACCCAAACACCCACGCCGACCATCACGCCATCGCCAACCAATACTCCCACCCCCACCGAAACACCCACGACCACGTCCACGCCAACCGAAACTCTCACGCCAACACCAGCCGCGCCTTATTCGTACATCGTGCAAGAAGGCGATTACCTGGTTAAGATCATCCAAGCTCACGGCTTAGGCGAGAACGATCTCTTGCTCATTCTCATATTGAATCCTTATCATGATCCTTATACAGGAGCCGCGCTAGAAAACAGCATTGACCCAATCGCGCAGATCGTCTACGTGGGCCAGAAGATCACCCTGCCTCCACCCGGAATGCTGGTGCCGACGGCGACATCAATCCCTGCCAATGCCCCGCGCGGGTATAAGATCACCTACTTCGTCCTTCCCGGCGACAGTCTTGGGGGCATCGCCAACAAGTGGAACAGCACCGTGAATGAGATTATCAAAGCCAATATAGAACTTCTAGCAGACGGCGCCGCGACGGTCATCTACCCCGGATGGACGCTGGTCGTCCCGATCAACATAGTTACGCCGCAGCCGACCTCAACGACCGCGCCAACCGCCACAAATACGCCAACTGCGACGAGTACACCGTAAAAATCT
>JALHUM010000055.1 GCA_022865905.1 Anaerolineales bacterium
AGGTGGCCGTGTTGAAGATTTCGCCATCCACCTGTGAACCTTCGGCGCGCGTCAGCACTGCGCCAACCGTGGACAGGTTGCCGTGAACGTGCGATTCTGCGCCCAGCGTCACTGCGCCGCCCACCATCGCTACGTCGCCGGTCACTTCTCCGTCCACGACCAGGCTGCCGCCAATGACGACGGTATCGCCTTCGACTTTGGCGTCTTTTTCTATGCTTGCCGAGCCGCCGAAAACGACCAGGTCACCGGTCAGCGTCTTGCCGCTTTCCAGGGTATACGCGCTGCCAAAGATGACCCGGCCTTCGGTCAGCCCCTTAGCCGAGGCGGATTGCATCGGCATAAAGACGAGCGTCAGCAACAAGAAGAAAGAAAGGTATTTATTGAGTTTCATGTCACACTCCTTGCGGAATCTTCGTTAATTTCCAAATGGAAAGCACCCACAGCAGACTCCATCCGGCGAGCGCAAAAGCGGCCAGCGCCCAAACGTATGGCGGTACGAAAGTCGGTATGACCCGCAGCAGCACCGATCCGGCCTGCCCCAAAGCCTGGAGCCAGAACCACAGCGAGAGCAGGTAGGATAGCCAGGTGGAAAGAAAATCAACTGGCGAATCAAGCACCACTTTGAGGATCGGCCAGGCAAGCCAGGATAGGACTGTCATCACGCTGATTACCAGGATCAGGAAGCCCCAGAAGTTGCGTTTGCGCTGGGCCTGTCGCTGCGCCGCCAGCCGGACCTGGAACCTGTCCGCAAAACCCGCGGCTGGCGCGACCACCCTGGCCGAGGCTAGCGCCAGGTTGACCCCCGCCAGCGCGGCGCACTGAGTGCAAGTCCGCAGGTGGGATTGCAAGTCGCGCTTTTGTTCGGCTGTCATTGCCAGGTCTTCTAGCATCCAATCTTCAAAAGGCCGGTGATTCATGCGGCCTCCTTTCTGTGCGGGCGCGGGGAGACTCTTCTTCCGATAGTTTCGCCAGTGCGCGGCGCGCCCGGTGCAGGCGGCTCTTGACCGCCGGGACGGTCAACGTCAGGGCCTGGGCGATCTCGATTTCGGAGCAATCCTGCCAATAGCGTAAGATGAGCGCGGCGCGGTCGGTCGGGTCGAGGGATTGAAGCAACTGGTGAAGGTGGGCTTGTTCTTGCCTTCGGACAGTCTCCGTTTCCGGGTCCGGTGCGGAGCGGTCGGGGAGTTCCATCTGCGCCTCTTCGTCCTCGTCAATCGAGAACGAAACGAAGCGTCTGCGCCGCAGGCGGTCAATGCAGTGATGGGCGGCGATGGAGAGCAGCCAGGTGGCGAAGGAGCGTTCCCGGTCGTAGCGCGCCAGGTTCTGGTAGACCTTCAGGAAGGTCTCCTGGGCCGCGTCCTCGGCCGCTTCCGGCTCGCCCAGCATCCGGTAGCACAGGTTGTAAACCGGGGTTTGGTATGCTTCGACCAGATACGTAAACGCTTCGTCACTGCCATTTTGCGCCTGTACGATCCAGGCCATTTCGTCGTTCAATGGGACTCCTGTGGGTCATTCTAGCTAGATATACGCTTAGAGTTGAGAGGGGTTGCAGCGCCCCCCTCTGTCCCCCCATTTCGAAGTTCAGAAATGGGGGGATGAAAGGGGGGTAGGCGATGAATTACAACGGTTGCGCGCACACTTACTAGCAAAATTCACCGCGCAGGTGCGCGGGCAACTGGCGGGCGATATGCTCCATGATGACTTTGGCGGCCTGGCGGTCTTTTTCCTCGGGTGACAGGCCGCGCGGGACGCTTAGTCCATGCGCAGCACCTACTCGGTATGCTGGCCCAAAACTCAGGATTAATGCCCCCTCTGCCTCGTACGCGCCAACCGGAACGGTTCTCAACCCCCGGCCTGCCAGCAAAAGCACAAAGCGACCCGCCCCACCGGCCGGCCAGGACAACCGCCCACCGGGATGATCGCCGCCTTCGGGAGCCAGGCCAAGGATGGCATGCGGGTGCTCCTTCACGTAAGCCAGCACCTCGCGCACGGCTTGGGCGCGCGCTTCCACATCTTTCGGGCGCGGTGGCATGGGCGGCATAGTGGTGTGTCCATAGATTTTGCCGAAGCGACTCAACAGCCAGCGCGAGCCAGCCATCCCCAGCGGCGCGTACCATTTGCCGGGGTAGGTCAGCTCGCCGGTCATGATCCAGTGCATCTCGATCGGCACGACGGCGGCGATCGCCATGGCCAGCCACCAGGCGTCGAAGCCGGGGCGGTAATAATGGTTGAAAGTGATCAGGCAGGGACCGGATTGCGGGATGTTTTCACCCCCCAATAATCGTAGCGGCGGCTTCAGCCGCTCGACGCAGAGCTTACTATCGGCATGAAAGGAACGGTGCCCTCCGAAGAGCACGTCGAAAGCCAGGCCAAGCACGCCGAGGGGAGGATAGGCATAGAGAGAGTACATTTTCGGTCCCATAGAAGATTATATCCGAGCACGGGCGAAAGTATACCGC
>JALHUM010000056.1 GCA_022865905.1 Anaerolineales bacterium
CATGAGGTTTTTTCGCGCTGTACGAATGCTGATCTTGCTGGCTTCCAGCATTTTGGCCGTTGCCTGCAATGGGGCGACGGAAACGCTTACTCCCGATAGGCCTTCGGTCGGCGTTACCGCGTCCCCCCTGCCTCCCCGCCCGACTGCTTCCCTGCTCCTTAGTGGCACTGTTCCCCCACCCCTCAACACGGACACCCTCACGCCAATCGCACCGGCAATTGCGACGGCCACTGACATCCCCTGCGATTCGACAACCGGTTATTGCGTCGAGGTCGGTCACTTCCTGCTGGAGCGACCCATCGCGCTGCCCGGAACGATCACGATTGATCCGACCTATCTTTACGGCAGCACGCAAAACGGAACGCGTCAGCCGCATCACGGCGTGGAATTCTACGATGCTTCCGGAACGCCCGTCCTCGCCGCAGCGGATGGCGTCGTGATCGTCGCCGGGGATGATAAGGGAAGCCCACCCTACAGCCCCTGGCTGAATTTTTACGGCAGTTTGATCGTCCTCGAGCACCACCTGCCCGACCTCAACCAACCGCTTTTTACGTTGTACGGGCACCTATCCAAGATCGAGGTACAAACCGGTCAACATGTCCGCGCCGGTGAGAAGATCGGCGAAGCCGGCGCGAGCGGCGAGGCGACAGGCAGCCATTTACACTTCGAAGTGCGCTTGGGCGAGAACGATTACGATTCCAACCGCAATCCTGTGCTCTGGCTGAAGCCCTTGAGCTACGAGGATGGCAATCCTTCCGGCGTGGTCGCCGGCTGCTTCGTTGATGGAAAAGGAGATCCGCTCTATTACACAGGACTCAACATCCAATACTTCCCCGAACTCGGTGGACCGCAAGCGGCAGTATATCCGGTAGAAACTTATGCACCCGAAGATCGTCCCGTTCACGCTGACGACAAGTGGCAGGAGAACTTCGCGCTGGGTGATCTACCCACCGGGCATTACCGCATCAGTTTCATCCTGGCAAGTGTTCTATACGAGAGATGGGTTGAAGTAAAGCCTGGAAAATTGACTGTTGTGACGTTTATCGTCGAATAGGAGACTACCTCATGGGCCTCAAACCCGACCATTGGATCCGCAAGATGGCGCTCGAACACAGGATGATCGAGCCATTCGTCGAGGGACAGGTGCGCGATCATGTCATCTCGTACGGCGTCTCATCGTATGGCTACGATATCCGCGTTGCCGATGAGTTCAAGATCTTTACCAACGTCTATTCCGCTGTTGTTGACCCCAAGAACTTCGATCCGAAATCCATGGTGGATTTCAAAGGCGAGGTGTGCGTCATCCCGCCCAATTCCTTCGCCCTGGCGCGCACCATCGAGTACTTCCGCATTCCGCGCAGTGTATTAACTGTTTGTTTGGGGAAATCCACCTACGCGCGTTGTGGAATCATCGTGAATGTGACTCCCTTCGAGCCGGAATGGGAGGGTTTCGTCACGCTCGAAATTTCCAACACCACACCCCTGCCCGCCAAAATCTATGCCAAGGAGGGAATCGCCCAGGTGCTGTTCTTCGAGGCGGACGAGGAGTGTGACATTTCATATGCTGACAAGAAGGGCAAGTATCAGAAACAACAATCCATTGTGCTGCCAAAACTATGAGAAACTCATCGCAGACCTTCGATTCCCACCTCACCACCGCCGAGCGGAAATTGCTTTCCGGTCTCGACACGCCTGCCCGCATCCAGGATTACCTCAACACCGTCCCCTACAGCGAGGACGACTTCTACCGCTGCCCGTTACGCGTCCTGCGCGAACGGAAGGCGCACTGCTTCGACGGGGCGCTGTTTGCCGCCATGGCGTTGCGCCTCCTGGGCTATCCACCACTGATCTTGGAACTCATCCCGAACGAGCGCGACGACGATCATCTTCTGGCAATCTTCAAGAAATACGAGCACTGGGGCGCGGTGGCGCAATCCAATTTCACTGGCATACGCTACCGCGAGCCTGTTTACCGCAGCCTGCGCGAACTGGTCATGTCTTACTTCGAGGACTTCTTCAACGCGGCGGGTGAAAAGACCCTGGTTGGTTACCGCACGCCAGTGAACCTGAAGGTTTTCGATCACCTGGACTGGATGAGCAGCGACGCCGGTCTGGAGGCGCTCGCCGACGGCATGGACCGGTATAAGATCATCTCCGTCATCACGGACGAAATGGCTGCCAATCTCGCGCTGGCCGATAAACGCAGCCTGAAAGCCGGGCTGTTGGGTGCCAATCCAGATGGGCTGTTCAAAGTCCATTATGGTGGCCCAGGCTACCATTAGCAGTAGCATGTTCGATGTTCAGCAAGAAACGCAAAAGGCCGGGGAGCGTTCCCGACCTTTTTTCGTTCCGTCAGGAAGATCAGGAATTCTCGAAATTCTTCACATCGGCCATTGCCTTCTTGACATTCACAAATGGCAGGATCGCCAGGCCGACGACAAAGAAGAAAATCAACGACAGGATGGCTGGACGCAGGCTTCCAAAGATTTGATTCACCAGGCCAAAGAGCAGCGGGCCGATCCAGGAAGTGCCGCGCTCGCTGACTTCGTAGAAGGAGTAGTATTCAGCCTGCTTGCCTGAGGGATGATCTGGGCATACAAGCTGCGGCTGATGGCCTGCGAACCACCCATCACAAGAGCAATGAACGCGCCCAGGATGAAAAATTCGAGCACCCGACTTTCACCCTTCAGGCCAAAATAGGCATAAATCACGACACCCGCCCAGATGACCAGGCTGACGATGATGGCGCGTTTGGAGCCCACCCAGTTGGCGAGTTTGCCCCACAGCAGCGCCCCGAAGAACGCCATGAACTGGATCATCAGGATGACAATGATCAACGTGGACTGGTCCATGCCCACCCCGCCGCGGATAAGCGGAGCGGCTGCGAAAGTGGACGAGACTGCAATCACCGTCTGGATGCCATCGTTGTAGAGGAAGTAGGCCAGCAGATATTTGAGCGTTTCGGGGAAATTCTTCATTTCCTTGACTGTACTCCACAACTGTTTGAAGCCCACTCTGGTGTACGTCTCGCCTTTTGGCAAATGCTTGATGGCATGGCGGGTCCGCAACCGCGCCCACGTGATGAACGAGAAAGACAGCCACCAGATGCCTGCCGAAGCCAGGTTGATGCGCACCGCCAAATCTTTTGGCACGCCGAGCTTGTCACTCATCAAATAAAAAGCCAGGTTTAGGACGAGCAGCAACCCGTCGCCAAGGTAGCCCATCGCCCAACCATAGGAGGAGACCCGGTCGCGCTGGTCTTCGCTGGCGATGTCGGGCAGGTAAGAGTTGTAGAATACCATCGCCGCGCCGAAGGCCAGGTTGGCGACGACGAACAACAGTCCACCCAGCCACCAGACGGGGGCAGTGGTGAAAAACATGAGGATGGTCGCGATGGCGCCGATGGTGGCGAACAATTGCATCATCTGCTTGCGACGGTGGGAATAGTCCGCAATCGCGCCCAGGATGGGCAGGAAGAGCACCTGCATCCCAACCGAGATGGAGATGCAGTATGGGAAGAACGAATCCGGGGCGATTGGGATGCCCAGCAAGTGCGCCATGCCATCCTGACTCGCCTTTGCTGCATTTGCAGCCAACGAAGCCAGGTACGGCCCAAGGAATACTGTCCCGATGGTGGTGCTGAAGGCTGAGTTGGCCCAGTCGTACATTGCCCAGCCGAAAATCTCTTTCTTGTCATTGACCATTGGGCGTGCTGCTGCCACTGTCATAAGAGTCTCCTTTGATAATAATATATTGTCGAGACCCCGCTCCGTGACGCGAGTATCGTCTATTATACAGCCATTGACAAAACATGATGCCATGCTATGATAGGGGCAATTTCTTATTGGCTCAAGCCATGCCACTAAGCATTTACAGAGGCCTCCAATTGCACGAAAGTTCACTGACTGAAAACCTGTTCGAACACGTACTCATCCACGCTAAGCAAGCCAACGCCCGGCGCGTGACGCGCTTCAAAGTTACCATCGGCGCGCTCTCTGATGCCACACCGGAATCCATCCAGTTTTACTTCAATTCGCTGTCACCTGGCACACTCGCCGAGGGCGCGATGCTGGAATTCGACCGCGCACCTGGCACAGCCCAATGCCCGGTCTGCGCGAAAGAATTCGAGATTGACGAGATCTACGCCGCCTGCCCACAATGCGGCGCGTTCCCGCTCAAAGTCACCAGCGGGAATGGCGTTTATCTCTCCAGCCTCGAGGTCGAGACCGACGAGGCAAAGCACGAGCATATCCACGAATAGGTGTCGTTGCGAGGAGACCCGAAGGGGCGACGAAGCAACCCCTCCCACGCGAGGAGATTGCTTCGCAGCCATAGAACGGCAGCTCGCAATGACACATGAAATTAGAGGTATCTTATGTGTCTCGGAATCCCCGGAAAAGTGATCGAACTCTACGAATCCAACGGCATGAAGATGGCAAAAGTGGACTTTGGGGGCGCGATCAAGGAAACCTGCATGGAATACCTGCCTGAGATCAAGCTTGGCGATTACACCATCATCCACGTTGGCTTCGGCATCAGCATCCTCAACGAAAGCGAAGCTGCCGAGACGATGGAGATGCTGAAGCAGATCAGCGCGTTGGGGGAGGAGCCCCCCGGTGTCCTAGAGACACCGAGTGTCATGTAATTAGTATGAAATACCTCGAAGAATACCGCGACTCGGACCTGACCCGTAAACTACTGGCCGACCTGCGCCGCGCCATTACCCGTCCCTGGGCAATAATGGAAGTCTGCGGCGGGCAGACTCATTCCATCATCAAGAGCGGACTCGACCAGATGCTTCCGCCGGAGATCAACCTGGTCCACGGTCCCGGCTGCCCGGTTTGCGTGACGCCGCTCGAGCTGGTGGACAAGGCCATTGCACTGGCATCGCTCCCCGACGTGATCTTCACCTCGTATGGCGACATGCTGCGCGTGCCCGGTTCGGACCGGGACCTGTTCGCCGTCAAAGCAACGGGAGGCGATGTCCGTATCCTGTACTCCCCGCTCGATGCCCTGAAGATCGCCAACGAAAACCCGGATAAGACGGTCGTCTTCTTCGGTATCGGTTTCGAGACCACCGCCCCGGCCAACGCCATGGCGGTGGTGCAGGCCAAGGCGCTGGGCATCCAGAATTTCGCCATGCTGGTTTCGCACGTGACCGTCCCGGCGGCCATCACAGCGCTGATGGAATCGCCGGACGTGAAGGTGGACGGCTTCCTGGCCGCCGGTCACGTCTGCACGGTGATGGGCTACTGGGAGTACGAGCCGCTGGCCGAAAAGTACCACGTCCCCATCGTTGTGACCGGCTTCGAGCCGGTGGACATCCTGCACGGGATTTTGGAATGCGTCCGGCTGCTGTAGGCAGGCAAGCCTGGGGTCGGGAACGCTTACGCCCGTTCTGTCACGAGAGAGGGAAACAAACCGGCGCAGGCCATCATCCAGCGCGTCTTTGAGACGTGCGACCGTCCCTGGCGCGGCATTGGCGTCATCCCGCAGTCAGGTTATCGTCTGCGTCCGGAGTTCGCCTTCTACGACGCCGAGCTGCGCTTCCCGGAAATCCAGACGATTGAAACGAAAGAGTCCAGCCTGTGCATCAGCGGGCTGGTGCTGCAGGGCATCAAGAAGCCGGTGGAGTGCCCGGCTTTTGGCAAGGAGTGCACCCCGCAGACGCCGCTCGGCGCGACCCTGGTCTCGGCCGAGGGCGCCTGCGCGGCGTATTACCGATATGGGAGATATGGACATCAATGAATCACCGCGAAGAAGCGACCCCCAAAGGACGGGGGCAGGCGTGCGCGAAGGTTTTCTTCGTATCCGCGAAGAATTCTTTGCGGTCTCACCCTTCGGGTAAGATGGCGTCGCTTCGCATTTTATTTTCTGTGAGCAACCATGACAGATAACCCCAACTTTATCGGCTGGACATGTCCTCGGCAACTGCAAAACTACCCGACCATCGTGATGGGGCACGGCGCTGGAGGCAAGATGATGGCCGACCTTATCAAACATCTATTTGCCCCGGCATTTGATAACGAATTGCTGGCTCAAATGGGCGACGCGACGGTGTTGAAACTATTACACGTCACACGTCACGCTTCACACGTTGCTTTCACAACGGACTCTTATGTAGTCAGTCCTTTGTTCTTTCCCGGCGGTGACATTGGGGGACTGGCAATTAACGGCACGGTCAACGACCTGGCCATGCGCGGGGCAAAGCCGCTCTATCTTTCGGCTGGCTTTATCTTGGAAGAGGGCCTACCGACGGAGACGCTGGGCCGGATCGTCAATTCGATGGCGGCAGCTTGCAAGAAAGCGGGCGTCAAGATTGCCACCGGCGATACCAAAGTGGTGCAAAAGGGACATGGCGACGGGCTGTACATCAACACCTCCGGCATCGGCGTCATTCCCGGAGGGATTGACATTGCGCCGCAAAAAGCCCAGCCCGGCGATGTGGTGCTGGTCAGCGGGACGATGGGCGATCATGGCATGGCGATCATGTCGGTGCGGGAGGGCTTGCAGTTCGAAACAGCCATCCAGAGCGACACCGCGCCGTTGAATGGCCTGGTCGAGGCGATGTTGAATGCCATACAAAAGGGCGGACACGCAGGTCCGCCCCTACAACCAATCCATTGCCTGCGGGACGCGACGCGCGGCGGGCTGGCAGCCGTGCTGAACGAACTGGCCGAGGCTTCGAAGGTGGGCATCGAGTTCGATGAGAAGAAAGTGCCGCTGCGGCCGGAAGTCAATGCAGCCTGCGAGATGCTGGGACTGGATCCATTCTACGTGGCGAACGAGGGAAAACTGGTGGCGATCGTGGCCGAAGAGGCCGCCGAGCAGGTGTTGGCAGCCATGCACCGGCACGAGTATGGAAAAGACGTTGCCATCATCGGCCAAGTGGTGGAGGAGCATCCCGGCCTAGTCACGGCAAAGACGGCCATTGGGGGCATGAGGGTTGTGGATTTGCCAGCGGGGGAATTGCTGCCGAGGATTTGCTAAAAATGAACGAATATTACCGTGCAAAACTCAACGAACTTCTCACTGAATTCAATCGCTACCTGGCGGAACACCCGGCTTTTGTGGAGAAAATTCCAAATGGAGCAGAAGTAGTCCTGCTGGACAAACGCGACTTGGGATATAACCGGTTTGTTTTGGAAAATCTCAAAAATGATCACCCGATCATCTACATTGACGTTGGCGAACTTACCCCCGTCCGTTCGCGGCTGAGACAGCCCACTATTGTTTCCAGCCCCAGAGCGTACGCTGGTTGAATCCAGAACTCCGAGATTTTCAAAATCTCGGAGTTCTTTGTTAAAGGCAGGTAGTAGCCAAAACCACCATCGGCGGCTCGCGAGTGGTAGATTTACCGGTTGGGGAGTTGCTGCCGAGGATTTGTTAATTCACTAACTCTTTCAACGCCAGCCACTCGCCCTTGAAGGTTGGATGCGCCACGCGGTCAAATATCGCGCCTGACTGCACCAGCCTCTCCACTGTCCTCTTCGCCAATTCGGGCGGCCAGCTGAAGAGACGAGTCACATCGCGCAATTGCGCTGCGCCGACCGAGCGGAAATATAACTCCACGAGCTTTTGCCTGGCTTCAGCTTCACCGATAAGACGCGCCTTTTCGGGCAGTTCCGGCATGTGGCGCGCCGTGATGTCGTAACGGTAGGCATATTTCCACGCGCCCACCTCGGCAATCCCCACCGGCATAATCTTGAAATCTTTCTGCAAGTCTTCCAGCGCCCGGTTGAACTCCGACTCCTTCGCATTCAACAGCCGCGCAGATTTTCTTAGCGATATGGTATCCAGCGCGCCTTTGTCCAGCAAGGCCTCGTACACCTGTTTGGCCGCCTGCGTCAGCTGTCCTTCTTCGTAGGCGACCAGGTAATCTTCTTCGGGCGAGCCATAATTTTCGGAAAGGGCATAAAAATACGGCGCAATCTCCAGCGAGATGAACGTAGCCTTGCGGCGCAGGATCTTACCATAATACCAGATTTTCTTCGGCAGGGCGGCGTCCTTCCAGCCCCAGGTGACGTGACCGGGGTCGTCGTGCTCGTCCGGGACCGGGCGGTCGCCCGCCACCGCCGCCCACAGCGACGGCAGGTTCACGCCCTTGATCGGCCAGAAATAAACGAAACCACGCGCGTTGACGAAGTCCAGCGCCCCGGCAGGATTGGAAACCCGGTTTGACGGGAGCAGGCAAAAGGTGCGGGTACGATGCGCTTTGAGATATTCCAGATTGATGCTTGGCATGGGACGATTGTATCAAAACTCTTCCGGCAGTTCCTGTGTTAAACTACTAGATAAAGGAGCCAGCTTGGATACCGTAATCCAATCCCTGAGCGACACGCTCATCTACGAAATCATCAATGCCGTTGGCCTGCCCAAAACAGCGAGGACGCAGCGGATCTTTGACCTGCTCTTCCACAAAGCCGCCGGGCGGCTGGCCGAGATCGGCGTGACCTTCGACCGGCTCATCGCCAGCGACGGATTCCCGTTTGCCTGCGCCTGGGCGTTAACCAACTGGTGCCGCGCCATCACCGCCCGCGGGTCTGAAAGCGTGCCGCAGACCGGGCCGCTGCTGGTGATTTCCAACCATGCCGGGGCATACGACTCTGTCGTTATCGCTTCGCTGCTGGGCCGCAATGACCTGAAGTTCATTGCCAGCGATGTGGCTTTTCTGAAAAACCTGCCCAACACTAGTGAACATTTCTTGTTTGTCTCGGCGGATGACGCCTACAACCGCATGGCCGCCGTCCGGTCTGGGGTACGCCACCTGCAAGACGGTGGCGCGTTATTACTCTTCGGCACCGGTCTGATTGACCCCGACCCGGCGGTCTACCCGGGTGCGGAGAAGGAAATCGAGAACTGGTCATCTTCGATTGACCTGTTCCTGCGGCAGGTGCCGGATGTGAATGTGGTGGTTACCATCGTCAGCGGCATCGTCTCTCCAAGGTGGGCGCGCCATCCGGTCACCTGGCTGAAAAGAATTGTCTGGCAGAAGCGCCGCTTGGCCGAATTCGGGCAGGTGCTCCAGCAATTGTTTTTCCCTGGCAGGCTATACGTTTCGCCGCGCGTCAGTCTCGCCGCGCCGGTCAGTGCGGACGAACTGCACCGCGAGATCGGCTCCGAGCGGGTCCTGCCCGCCATTATCGCGCGCGGCAAAGCCTTGCTGGCTGACCATATGAAATGGGCAAACCTTCAATCAACGCGCGACTTTTTCTAGCAGTTCGCGATAGTAGAGATAATTTTCCAGGGGAATATCCTCGCGCACGCGGCCATCTGCCAGGGGAACATAGCCTCCCTCCCTGAGCAACGGCGGCACTTTCTCCTCGACCTCGCGTCGGATCGCCTCTTTCCCCTCGCGCAGCACGTCCAGGTCAATGCCGCCGATCAGGCGCAGGCTACGGCCAAATTCGCGGCGCAGCGAACGGTAATCCATTGCTTCCGCGTTGGTTTCACAAGCCCACAGGCAATCGAAACTGTTTTCGAGCAGGACCGGCAGCAGCACCCTGGCGTTGGCGTAGGTGCGCAGGATGACCACGTCCACGCCGCGCCGTCGCAAGACATCCAGGACGGGCTGGTAGCTGGGCAGCACCAAATCCGCATACATGCGTGGCGAGATCAACGGCCCATGATTGCCGCCAATCGGCTCGCTGAAAATGGCGGCATCAATCATGACATCCTGTAAGGTGCGCTCGGTCAGCGCGGCGACGAACTCGCCCTGGATTTGCATGATTTCACGCACGAAGGCGGGATCATCGCGCGTCAGCGCCATGATTTCATAAAATCTGCGCCAATCCTCCACGCCCATGGTCAGGAAAAAGCCTCGATGCAGACGCATCATCAGTACA
>JALHUM010000057.1 GCA_022865905.1 Anaerolineales bacterium
ACCAACAAGCAAATTGACCGCGCCAGGCTTGGACGTTTCGTATTCACAGATAGAGAAGCGCTGGGGCAGCTAGAAGCCATCATCCACCCGCTCGTCGGCCAGGCGATTGACCTGCTTATCCGGCGCGCCACGCAACCAATCATCGTGATCGAAGCCATAAAGTTGATAGAGAGCAAGCTGGACAGCGCCTGCGATACCGTTTGGGCAACCTTCAGCCCCGAAAACCTCCAGAAAGCCCGGCTGATGGACAAGCGCGGCCTGAACGAGGCGGAAGCTCTGCAGCGCATCCACATGCAGCCGCCGCAAGAGCAAAAGATGGCCGCGGCGGATGTCGTCATCCAGAACACCAGCTCTTTCGAGGATACCTGGAAGCAAGTCGTGGCCGCCTGGAAGGTAATCTCGCCGGTCAGCGATACCAGCCCGGTCATCGTAAAAGAGGCCGCAGCCGGTGAACTGGCCGTCCAGCGCGGCCGGCCGCGCGATTCAGGCACCATCGCCGAACTGATCACCCGCCTCAGCGCGGGTACGCGCCCGACGACCCAGAAGGATGTCATGGCTGCTTTCGGAGAAAAGGCTTACCTGCTGCTCAAGTCCGGCGAGCAGCACGTCGGTCTGATCGGCTGGCAGGTAGAGAACCTGGTGGCGCGCACAACTGAAATCTACATTGACCCATCCATCCCGATCAAAGAGGCCGTGAAAACCTTAGCGACCGAGGTCGAACATGCTTCGAAAGACCTGCAATGCGAGGCCTCGTTGCTCTTCCTGCCTCCGCAAATGGCTTCGCAGGAATCCGTCTGGCGCGAATTGGGTTACGAAGGCCGCACGCCGCATTCGTTGGCTGTGCAGGCCTGGCAGGATGCTGCCATCGAATCCATGCCGCCGAACACCATCATGCTCTTCAAACAACTTCGGCAGGATCGCGTACTGCGGCCAATATAAGTCAGGGTTTCAGGTACTGGAGAATGAGGGTTCAGGCATCCGGAGTTACTTGATTACTAGTTTCCAATGGTTTCTAATACCGTGTCAGACTTATTGAGTGATCTCTTTTTCCTTTTCCAACGCCTCGACTGGCTCGGGGTGGTTGACATCCTGCTGGTCACACTGATCTTCTTCGGGATACTCTACCTCGTCCGGGATACCCAGGCGATGGTCTTGTTGCGCGGCGTCATCTTGCTGTTGGTGCTAACGTCAGTATTCACCAGCCTGGTCAACCTGCCGGCTTTCTCGTGGTTGCTTCGCACCGCACTGCCTGCGCTTGTTTTTGCCATCCCGGTCATCTTCGCCCCGGAAATCCGCCGCGCCCTGGAACGCATCGGGCGCGCCGGCACCTTCTTGCCAACCACGAAGAAAGGGCCTAACCCGGAAATACAGCGCGCCATCCAGGCAGTGGTCGGCGCAACGGCCCGGCTAGCAGCCCGCCAGCACGGCGCCTTGATCATCCTGCAACGATTGGACAGCCTGGACGAATACATCCGCACCGGCGTGTTGATGCAGGCGCGCGTCACACCCGAACTGCTCCTGCAAGTGTTCTACCCCAACACGCCGCTCCATGACGGCGCGGTGATCGTCGAAAAGGATACCCTGGTCGCGGCGGCCTGCGTCATGCCGCTCTCATCCAGCGGCATTCTGGCCCATTCCCCCGATCACCAGATGGGATTGCGGCACCGCGCCGCCCTAGGCACCTCGGAAGCCACCGACGCGATCGCCGTGGTCGTTTCCGAGGAGACTGGCGCAATATCCATCGCCCACGCCGGGCGCATGATCCGCCGCCTGGACGCGGAACGGCTCGAAAACATCCTGATCGCCTTCTACAACCCGCCGCGTACTGCCAGGAAAGGCAGCTTCTTCAAGCGGCATTTCCCCTACCTGTTCCCCCGAAAGGATGAGTGAAGGCAGTATGATACGCTGGCTCGCCACCAATGTACGCACATTCATCCTCGGCTTCGCCCTGGCACTGGCCGTTTGGGTCTTGGCAGTGACAGCCGCCGATCCTGATGAGACGCGCACATTCCCGAATTCGATCCCTATCGAGTTCGTCGGCCAGGACCCGGCCTTGATCTTCAAGGGACAGGTGCCGCGCCAGATCCAATTGACGCTGCGCGCGCCCAGCTCGGTATGGGAACAGTTGACCTCCGAAAAAAACGCCGTCTATGCCCTGGTGGACCTCTCCGGCCTCGGGGCCGGGACGTACAGGCTGGATGTCCAGGTGCAGATCCAGGTCCGGCCCGTGCGAATTATATCTCTCTCTCCAGAACAGATTGACATGACCCTCGAAAAGCTCGTCACATGCTCACTGCCGGTCACACTCTCGCTGACCGGTACACCAGCAATCGGCTATCAGGCCGAGGATGCGGCCCTGGATCCAGCTGAAGTGATCGTATCCGGCCCGGAATCGCTCGTGGAGCAGGTAGCCAGCGTCGGCGTCACATTAGATCTCACGGATTTGCGCCAAAACGTGGACGCCACGCTTGCACTCCAGGCGCTGGATAGCCAAGATGAACCGGTCAGCGGCCTGACCTTGAACCCGGATAGCGTCCAGGTCAGCCTGCCCATCACACAGCAAGGCGGCTACCGTGACCTGGCCGTCAAGGTTGTGACCATCGGGCGGCCTGCCAGCGGCTACCGCCTGACTAACATCGCGCCCATCCCGCCTGTGGTCACCGTGTTCTCATCCAACTTCGACCAGATTGCCGCCCTGCCCGGCTACGTCGAGACCGACCCCCTCGACCTGAATGGCGCCAGCGCCGACATCGAAACGCGCCTGACCCTAAACCTACCTCTGGGCGTGACGCTGGTCGGTGAGCAGAACGTGCTGGTGCAGGTCGGCATCGCGGCCATCCAGAGCAGCCTGACCCTGACCAACCGGCCGGTGGAGATCAGCAATCTCTCGAACGGCTTGGAAGCGCGTCTTTCTCCCGAAAAGGTGGATGTCATCCTCTCCGGCCCATTACCGATATTGGATACGCTGGCTCCCGCTGATATTCACGTCATCATTGACGTAAAAGACCTGACCCCTGGAACGTATCACCTCACGCCGACCGTCCAAATGGTCATTGGAGACGTGACGGTCGAGTCCATCCTGCCTGGGACGGTCGAGGTGGTCATCAGCAAGAAGACCACGCCGTAGATTGTTGCTAGAAAATCATTTTCATGCCCAAACCCATTGTCGCTTTAGTTGGACGCCCCAACGTGGGCAAGAGCACCCTTTTCAACCGCCTGGCCGGAGAGCGCCTGGCGATCGTTGACGAAACGCCCGGCACCACACGTGACCGCATTTTCGCCGAGGCGGAATGGAACGGCATCCCCTTCGACATCGTGGATACGGGCGGCATTGATCCGACCTACGGCGGTAAATCCCCGCTCTCGGTCGGCTCAGCTGATTTCATCGAGCAAATCCGCCAGCAAGCATTGGTGGCGGTGCGCGACGCGGACGCGGTGTTGTTCCTCACCGATGGTGCAGACGGCGTCACACCCGCTGACCGCGAGGTGGCCGAAATCCTGCGCCGCTATCAGAAGAACGTGGACGATAAACGCTGGCCGCCCATCTTCCTGGTGGTCAACAAGTGCGAAAGCGCCAACCGCCGCGAGCAGGCCATCCAGTTCTACGAGCTTGGGTTGGGTGACCCGTATCCCATCTCCGGGCTGCACGGCATGGGGACCGGCGACCTGCTCGACGATCTCGTGGCCGCGTTTCCGCCCCCAGCCGAGGAAGAGGAAGACGAGTCGGTCAAGATCGCCATCGTCGGCAAGCCCAACGCCGGGAAGTCCAGCCTGCTGAACAAGCTGGTCGGCGAGGAGCGGGCGATTGTCAGCCCGATACCCGGCACGACGCGTGACGCGATAGATACCAAGATCGAGTTCAACAGCCTGCCCATCACGCTGATTGACACGGCCGGCATCCGCCGGCGCGGCAAGATCGAGCCGGGCGTGGAAAAGTACAGCGTGCTGCGCTCGTTCAAAGCTATCGAGCGCGCCGATGTGGTCTTGCTGCTGATAGATGCCACCACCGGCATTACCGCCCAGGACGCCCATATCGCCGGTTTTATCATAGAAGCCTGGAAAAGCACCGTCGTGCTGGTCAACAAATGGGACGCCATTCCAAAAGACACGTACACGATGGATGAGTATACCCTCTTGGTGCGGAGGGAACTCAACTTCATGGATTATTTTCCACTCTTGTTCATCTCGGCCAAAACCGGCCAGCGCATCGAACAGGTGCTGCCGATGGCGTTACGCGTCCAGGAAGAACGCCTGGCGCGCATCATCACCTCCAGGCTGAACCAGGTGCTGCGCGATGCGCAGGATGCCCATCCCGCCCCCTCCCACGCCGGAAGGCAGTTGAAAATCTACTATGGCGCGCAGGTGCGCACCGACCCGCCGACCTTCATGATCTACGTCAACGAGCCGAAGCTGATGCACTTCTCGTACCTGCGCTTCTTGGAGAACCGCATTCGGGATCAATACGAGTTCCTGGGCACGCCAATCAAGATCGTGACCAAGGGACATAAAGAGGATTAATTGTGGAGACCCCCGGGGTTTCAGAGACACCGGGGGTCTGATTTTTGTTATGACTAACGGACAATACGCGGCGCGATCCATAGGGCACGGTCACCAGTCGGCGAGCCGTTGGCCAGGACGGTCAGGATGAACTTGACGCTTTGCCCTGCCAGTGAACTCAGGCTAACGTCCACGCGGTAATACATACCTTCGTAATTCTCGTTGTACGTCTTGAAGACCTGGATCGGCCCGCTCCCGATCTGATAGTTCAAGCGGAAGATGACGTTGCACGAGACCGCGTTGTGCTCGCAGTTGATCAGCGCCTGGAAACGGTCGCCGCTTTGCACAGTGAAGGCCGGGTAAATGCCCTGGATGTAACCATCGGTTACGTTCTGGGGGAAGGTCAGCAGGCCGGGCGAACCGGTGGTGCCATCCTCCATCACTGGCGCAGCGAGCGTCAGGACAAAGCCATGCGCGTCGGCATCCGTGCCGGGACAAGGCAGGGTACCCCAACCGCTCGTCCAGGTGGCGAGGCAGGCGTTGGTGTAGAAGTCGTATGCCGTAGTATACGCGCTGGACACGTTGATATCCACCCAAAAGGCAGTCGTTCCGCTGGGACCAATGCCGAACTGAACGCCGGAGGCGTTGCGCAGCTTCCAATAGCCACGGTAATGGCCGGTGGTATTCGGAGCGGTCATCCCAACCGAAAGGTTGACATACTGCCCCGGCGCGACGGAGGCGGAAAGGTAATTCACAGGAACCGCGCTCATCGCGTCTCCGCTGACGAAGACGAGCGCGTAAGAGGTCGTCCAGGTGCAGGTGCCGTCGTTCCGCAGACGCCAGGTCTTGGTGAAGGGCGTGCCGCCGGTGAAGGTCGTTCCGTCGGGTACGCTGATGTCGGAAATGAACGTGGCGCGGTCACACGCGACAGGGCCGGGAGTGAAGGTGGAGGTCGGTGTGGGCGGCGTTGTTATAACGGTCGGCGTAGAGGTGGGTGATACAGTCCCACCTCGTACAATGCGCGGCGCGCCCCACAGCGCCCGGTCGCCAGTTGGAGAACCGGTCGCCCGGACGGTCAGGATGAACTTGACGCTCTGGCCGGCCAGCGAGCTGAGGTCACGATCCGCACGATAATACATTCCGTCGTACTTTTCTTTGAACGACCAGAAGTTGTAGACCGGGCCTGAGCCAATCTGGTAATCCAGCCGGAAGGTGACGTAACAGTTCGTCGCGCCATATTGGCAGTTTACGATGCTTTGGAAATGGTCGCCCGCCTGGACAGTGAAGGCCGGGTAAACGCCCTGGATGAAGCCGTCGGTCACATTTTGGGGGAAGGTCAGCAGGCCGGGCGAGGAATCGGTCACGCCGTTTTCCAACGTTGGGGTATTGAGCTTCAAGACGAAGCCATTGGTGTTGCCGTCCGTGCCGGGACAGGGCAGCACACCCGCGCCGCTCGTCCAGGAGGCCGAGCAGTAATTGGCAACGAAATCGTAGGCAACCGAATAGCTCACAGAGACGTTGATGTCCACCCAGAACGAGCTGTTGGCGTACGTGCCGATGCCGAACAGGACGCCAGAAGTGTTGCGCAACTGCCAGTATCCCCGGTAGTGCCCGTTGACAGCCGGCGCGGTCATGTTGGCCGACACATCCACTGTTCCTCCGGGAGCTACACTGGTAGGCAGGTTGACCACGCTGGGCGCGCCCATCTGGCTCCCGCTGACGAAGACCAGGGCATACGAGGTCGTCCAGGTGCAGGTGCCGATGTTCTTCAAGC
>JALHUM010000058.1 GCA_022865905.1 Anaerolineales bacterium
CCGTTACCAGGAACATTTTACGGAACTCGTCGAAGGCGGTATTGCCGAAGGTTCGCTCAAAGCGGTGAACCCGCAGATCGCTGCGCAGCTCATTCTCTCTCTGGCAGTGGGCTTGCTCCTGCAAGGCGTGCTCGACCCGAAAGGAGCCGATTGGCAGAAAATAGCCGAACAGAGTATGCAGATTATGATGAATGGATTGGCGAAATGACCTCATCCCTACCCCCCGCCCCCTTCCCCTCTCCTTGTTGGAGATGGGAAGGGGGTGCAGGGAGATAGGAAGAGGTAAGGAGATTTGTATGATCTTAGTTACCGGTGCTACCGGACACATTGGCAACGTTCTGGTGAGAAAATTGATCGAGCAGGGTGAAAAAGTTCGCGCCTTGATCTGGCGCGGCGAGGAGACCACCCCGCTCGAAAAACTGGACGTGGAAACCGTCGAGGGCGACGTGCTCGACCCGGAAAGCCTGAAGCCCGCCTTCAAGGGTGTGGAAAAAGTTTTTCACCTGGCCGGCATCATTTCCATCATGCCAGGACAAAACCCTCTCGTCTGGCGCGTCAACGTGGAGGGGACGCGCAACGTACTGAACGCCGCCAGGCAGGCCGGCGTGAGACGGCTGGTATACACCAGCTCGATCCACGCCATCCACCGCGCTCAGCACGGCAAGGTGATTGACGAATCCCTGCCCTTCGACCCGAACAACCCTTACGGGGCATATGACCGTTCGAAAGCGGAAGCCAGCCTCGAGGTCCAGAAAGCCACGGCCGACGGCCTGGACGCGGTGATCCTCTGCCCGACCGGCGTCATCGGCCCGTACGATTTCCGCGGCTCGGAATTGGGTGAGGTCATCCGCGGCGCGGCTGAAGCCCGTCCGATGTTCTACGTCGAAGGGGCGTACGATTTCGTAGACGTGCGCGACGTGGCCGACGGTCTCATCGCGGCTGCCGAGCACGGACGGCGGGGCGAGAGTTACATCCTGGGCGGGAACAAGATTTCCGTGCGCTACATGCTCGAGACGGTGCGCGAGGTGACCGGCAAGGCCTTTGCCAGCATCAAGATCCCGTTCTCGCTGGCTGAGTTCGCGGCCAGGTTCACGCCCTGGTATTACCAGAAGACGAAAGCCAAGCCGCGCTTTACACCCTACTCGCTGGAAGTGTTGCAAAGCAACGCCGACATCAGCCACGCCAAGGCGGCGCGCGAACTGGGCTACAAGCCGCGCCCGATTATCGAGACGATTGCCGACACGGTGCGCTGGTTCTTCGAGAACCGGCGGATAAAGTCGGCTGCCTAGCGTTTTGCCGGAAGGTGTGTAATGCAATACCTGTTCGGATCTTGAAAAGAAGGCGGTATGGGCAACTGGAAAGATAAAATCGCAGTCGTGACCGGTGCTTCCTCCGGCATCGGCGCGGCAACAGCGAAGAAACTGGCTGATGAAGGTTTATTGGTCGTTTTGGTGGCCCGCCGGCTGGAACGGCTGAAGAAACTGGCCGAGGAGATCTTCCAGAAGGGCGGCAAGGCGCAAGTCATCATCGCAGACCTGACGCGGGAAAAAGACCGCGCCCGCGTCATCCAGGAGGTGACGGGGCGTTTCGGTGGCGCAGACGTGCTGGTCAACAACGCCGGTTTGGGCTGGTATGGCTATGGAGCCGAGATGTCCTGGAAAACCGCCTGGGAGATGCTGCAGGTCAACGTCGAGGCGGTTGCACAGTTGACGCTCGGCTTTCTGAAGAAGATGCGCGAACGCGGCAGCGGCCACATCGTCAACGTCGGCTCGATCTCGGGCAGCATTCCCAGCCAGGGTGTGGCGCTCTACGGGGCGACCAAATCCTTCCTGGATAATTTCACCACCGCCCTGTACCGTGAATTGAGGGGGACGCGCGTCCACGTCAGCGTGGTGCGCGCCGGGCCGGTGAAGACCGAATTTTGCGAGACCGCCCTGCAACGGGAGAACGGTATGCACGTCCCGACCGAACGGGTGGGGGTGACCTCGGAACAAGTGGCGCAGCGCATCTGGAAGTTGATGTTGCGTCCGCGCCGCGTCATCTACGTCCCTGGCTGGCTGCGCGTCGTCCCCTGGGCAGAATTGTCCTTCGGCTGGGTGATTGACCGGGTGGGGCCGCTGCTGTTGAGAAAACAAAAAAGGGCGGACGCATAGATCCGCCTTTTTTATCACATTCTCTTACTTGATCGCTACCTGCACCGCGCGGACGACCACGCGGTAATCTCAATAAGTAGGGGAAGATAGTTTACTGTGATGACACATTTAACTGCCGTCTTACTTCTGCAATCGGCGTCCCTTTATGGCCTTTCGCTATTTCCCCGCGCTCATCGAGGAATTTCATCAACCTTCTGTTTTCGCGCGTGGCGGCAATTTCAGCATCAAAATCGTCGTCGGCTCCGCCAATGTAGAAAGTATCCGCGCTCGTGATACGCGTCAAAAAGAACCGCGCTCCATTCGAGGATTATACAATCACATCTGTGCCTTGCGCCAGTCGCAGTAATTCTCTGAGGACTTTGGAACGTGTGGATACAGAAACAGTTTTCATGGTAAATTCCCGACCATGAGTATACTCGCTTTATCGCTCCGGCAGCCGTTCTGGCTGTCTGGGGTGTGTACGCAAAGGTTGTCAGTACCTTATGCTCCAGCCGCCGTCCCCGGCGGCGTTTGCAGGGTAAATCTTGCGCCGAGGACGGCGCAAGGAGCAACTTGCCTGACATGTTTTGCGTTCACACCTGTCTGGGAATTGCCGTGATCGTTGTCTATCCTGCAGCTTCTTCAACCTTTTTCAACTGGTCATGATCCGGCAGAATAGTCTCCACATTGCGAATCGTGGGGATGAACCAGGCTGCGGCGATCACCGAGAGATACACCAAACCGGAAATGATGAACTGCAGCGACATCCCGGAACCAATCTTCCAGGTTGCGGACGAGTTCGGGCGGATGCGGGCGATACTTGTCGAGTTTCTGTTTTTTCTCGGTTAGCGTTTGCAGCATTTTGTTCATGATCATTAAGAATAAAGCGTCACTTTACGGTTGTCAATCTTATTCATGTCGCTCTCCTTTGGGGACGACGGGCGCGGTTACGTTGTGGGCCTGGTCGAAGTTCTGAGCACAGCCAAGGGGCAGCAAAGCCACCGCCTGCCCTGGCGGGCTAGGCCAGGGAAGAAATCCCTGCCATCAGCATTTGATGTATAATCTTGTCAGGAAATTTTATGAACATCCAACAGATTGTTTCCGCCATTCGCCGGAAGCGGATTCGCATCACCGACCATGCGGACGAGGAAGCCCAGGCCGATCACCTGTCTTTTGATGAAATCTTCATTTACCGTCCCGATCCTGAACGCTGGATTAATTGGCGAGAAAGGAAGAAGAAATGAAACCTTTTGATAAATGCCCCGTCTGCGGGGGAGAACTGGCGGAAAAAGAAGTGGAAAAACTGCTCAAAGGAGGGGTGAATACTGCTGTGCTGAAGGTCCGTGCCGAAGTCTGTCTGCAATGCGGAGAACGCCTGTATACAGAGGAGACCGTGCGCCGCTTTGAACAAATCCGCCGGATGCTGGAGAAAAAAGACGTGACCGGGTTCCAATTGGTAGGACAGACCTATCAAGTGGCGCGATAGCCAGTGGAAACAATTCTTTGACTAAGTTCTCCCGGAGTGATGAAAACCCCGGGAGATTTTTTTAGTCGTATAATCCTCAACGGAGGCAGACATGATCCATTTACCCCGAGTTTTCCTCAATTCACTTCTCGCAGTTTTATTTCTCCTTTTATACGGCTGCCTCCAGGTCCCCGCCCCGGCAGCCATGGACACGCCTGCGCCGACAGCCACCGCCACGATTCCACCGCTTACCCTGTCCGGCCCGGAAAC
>JALHUM010000007.1 GCA_022865905.1 Anaerolineales bacterium
AGCCGGGCGAATGCCGCCAGCAGCAGCCCGAACGAATACCCGACCGCAGCGCGCGGCTGGCCTTTGTGCTCGAATTTCCAAACCGGCACACCATTGGCGCGGGCGCGCGCTTCCAGTTCGCCGCCGGTGCAGACAGCCAGGATGCGGCAGCCAGCTTTCAATGCCGCTTCGAACGAGTCCAAAGTCTCTTCGGTGTTCCCGGAGTGTGACGAGGCGATGACCAGCGTCTCTGCGCCGCGCGCCCAGGCGGGCAGGCCATAATCGCGGTGGACGAAGAGCGGTATTTTGCATACTGGCGCGAGATAGGAAGCCAGCAAGTCCGCGCCGATGGCTGATCCACCCATGCCGGAGATGACGATGCGCGAGACCTGTGAGGTCATAAAGACCTCACAGGTATGTCCCAATTCCCAGGCCAGCGCCAGTTGATCCGGCAGACCTTCGATGTGGGCGAGCATGTTTTGAGGATCAAATTGCTTGAAGGATTGAAAGTTGTCAAGGTTCATGATCTTCTCGCTTTGACGAGCGCGGCCAGTTTGTAGACCTCGCGCCGATTCCAGCCGGATTCGGATGCCAGACGAGCCGCCAATTTCGCGGGCGACTCCCCCGCCTCCGGTCCAGCCAGCAACACGGACATAATGTGCTCTTCGGACCATCTCGCCACTGCGCGGAGGGCAGGCTCTTTTCCGCCAATCACGAGCGTGAACTCGCCGCGCGGTTCATGCCGGGTAAAGTATTCACACGCCTCACTGAGCGTGCCTCGCCAGATCTGCTCGTAGAGCTTGGTCAGTTCTCTGGCGATGGCAATCGGACGCTCGCCAAGGATGGTTTGCAAGTCGGCCAGCGAGTCGAACAGACGGTGGGGGGCTTCGAGGAAGATCAGGGTGTAGGTCAGGTTTGAAACCTGATCTATCAGCGCACGCCGCTCGGAGATTTTGCGCGGCAGGTAGCCTAGATAGAGAAAGGCGTCCGTGGGCAAGCCGGAAGCGGTTAGGGCGGCCACCGGCGCAGACGGACCCGGCACCGGGCTGACGTTGTAGCCAGCTTCCAGGGCGGCGCGCACCAGCTCATAACCGGGATCGTTCAGCGCGGGCGTGCCCGCGTCCGAGACCAGGGCCACGTCGCCACCGGCCAGGGCATCCAGGATCACTTTGAGTTTGCTGAGTTTGTTATGCTCGTAGTAGCTGGTCAGGGGGGTATGAATGTCGAAATGGGCAAGCAGTTTCCGGGTCACGCGCGTGTCTTCTGCCGCGATCAGGCGCACCTCGCTCAGGATGCGCAGGGCGCGCGGACTGATGTCCTCCAGATTGCCAATCGGCGTGGCGACCAGGTAGAGAGTACCCATCAATTTGATTCTAACCGAAAAGCCCCCGTTTTCTATGGAAAAACGGGTTCCTGGTCAGGCGACTGGAACAGCCGCAACCGTCGCCGGACGCTTACGGCCAAAGAACAGCCAGGTGACGCCGATGGAGAAGGCATATAGAATGGCCGTGTTGATGAACAGCGGCGTGAAGCCGTATTTCTCTTGCACCAAGCCGGAAATGTACGGGCCGACCGCCCA
>JALHUM010000059.1 GCA_022865905.1 Anaerolineales bacterium
CCGCCAAATTTGGTGGTCTCCGTTGCTTCCTTTGCCTGATGTAGCGGCGAGAACTATCTCGCCCCTCTTTTTGGACAACCCTTGATCGCGTCAACGGATATCTGGAGGCATCAGGTACCAATCCAGGAAGCGCTCCATGCGGGCGTAGGCGTCCAGTTGGGTGGCGCGCTTGAGGAAGCCGTGCGGCTCGCCCCCATAGGTTTTGTATTCGAATATTTTACCAGCGCGTCGCAAGGCCTCCACCCACATTTCCGAGGCCTCGGGCGGCACGATCTCATCTAGAAGGCCGTGCATGATCAATAAGGGCTTCTGCACTTTATCTACCTGGAAATAGGGTGAGCCTTCGATGTAAACCTGGCGGTTCATAGATGGCTTGCCAAGCATCATTTCGGTGTAGAGACGCAGGTCGCGATTGCACAACGCCCAGGAATTCTCTAGGTGAGCGTCGCCGTACTTGCTGACGCCGCAGGCAAAAAGATAATCGGGATCGCGCGAGAGGCAGCAGGCCACCATGTAGCCGCCGTAGCTGCCGCCGAAGATGGCGATGCGTTCCGAATCGATCCAATCCAGGTTGTTCAAGAAGCGCGCCCCATAAAGGCAATCTTGGGTGTCGCTGATCCCCCAGTCATCGTAGTTGGCTTGCTCGAACTCAACCCCGTATCCCGTGCTGCCCCGGTAGTTGGGAGCAAGAAAAGTGTAACCTTTGGCAATGAAATATTGGGCCAAGATATCCCATTCGTAACAATATTGGGCCGAAGGGCCACCGTGCGGATGCAGGATGGCTGCGCCGTTGGGCTTATGCGGGCGGAACAACAGGGCTGGAATTCTCACTCCGTCCTGGCTCTTGAAGTATACCCATTCAGGCATGACCAGCGGGTTGCGCTCCAGGGCAGGCAGGTTAGAGAAGGTCAGTTGTGTCGTCTTGCCGCCTGGAATGGCGACGCGATACAGGTCGGGTGGCTGGAGCGGAGACTCGTACTCGACGGTCAGATACCTGCCATCCGGCGACCAATTGGGCGTTGAATAAATGCCCGGCCCGGTCCTCAAGTAATCCACTTCACCGCTGGCGACATCAATGAGCGCCAGGTTGAAAGCTCCCTGCTGGTTGACGGTGCACGCCAGGCGCGTCCCATCCGGCGACCAGGCCAGGTCGCTCACCTCCAAACCAAGGCGGGTCAATTGCTGCATCCCTTCCCCTTCGGAGCGGATCAGCCAAGCCTCGTTGAAGCCGGAGCGCTGCGAGAGGAAGGCGATCAGCGCCCCATCCGGCGACCAGCGCGGCCACCAGTCTTTCTGTTTTGGCGCGCCGGTCAGGGGGCGGATCTGGCCGGTCTGCATGTCCACAATCCGCAGATCCAGGCGGTTTGGATCGTCGCGCGGGCGGAAGATGAAGACGACTGTCTTGCCATCCGGCGCGGGGCGGGCGTCGCGCACGTCGCCGGGTAAAGTCACCAAAGAACGCGGCCAGGAACCGTCGCGGTCAGTCAGCAAGAGTTGGACGCCCTCCCCTTCACGATCCACAAAGATGAGCAGACCGCGACTGTCAAGCATCCAGCGCGGCAGCATGGCCCTGGGCGCAAAGCCGCTGATCTTCCTGGGCAGGCCGCCTTCGAGCGGGGCAACGTACACGTGCATCTGCATCGTGAAGGCCAGCCAGCGGCCATCCGGCGACCATTGCGGGATCTCGTCATCCCAATAGGCAACCGGCCCGCGATGGGTGGAAATTCGCGCCGGCCAGCCGCCTGCGGAGGGCATCACGTAGATATCCGAGAGGTCTTCTCGATCCCAGACGAAGGCGATGTTCTTGCCATCCGGCGAGAGGCGATGGTCACGGACGTGGTTGACGGCTGTGATCAGTTCCAGGCTCCAGCCTTCCGGCGGCTTGATGTCGGGCCGTTTGATCGAGGGCCAGCCATGGCGTTCGTATTTTTCTTCTAGTTCGATCTCTCCGATCATAGTTACCTCCTCGTTCAGGCCGCACCACGCCATCCTCTTAAGGGCTGCGTAAAAACAACTTCCCGTTTTTATCGTTCGCGAGCAATTGTACTGCGAGCACTTATTTCTACACAAGCCCTTAAGGAGCGGTCATGGGCAGCTTTGGATAAAAGCATCCAGGTCGCGGTGCTTGAGTATCGCGCTGAACTGCAGCGCCTGGGCTTGTGCGCAGAAATCTTCGAGCGTGATGCCGGTATCAGTGTACTCGGTGTCAATAACCACCTTGCCAGCTTCGATGAAGGGAATCATCTGCTCGCACCAACCTTGGTCGAAGCAGTCCTCGGTCAAGGCCCAGTCGAAGTAGGGAAGCAAATCGGCCACCTGCTCACTGTCGTTCTTCAAGCCAATGGCCAGGCCGCGCGCGTGCGCCTCGTCCGCCAGCCAGATATTGTAGCGGAGTTGATCCTGATAAGTCAGCGGGAAGCCGGTATTGTTGGTATAGGCATCTATGTTGTCCGGCTCGATGCCGTCGAAACCCTTGTCACGGCACAAATCTAGGCGGGCGCGCAGGATGGGGGCAAGTTTATCAATCTGGCGGATGTCCAGCCATTTTTCACCCGGCCAGCCTTTGTAATCCTTGCCAACGACCTCGGGCGGGAACTGATCCTTATCCGGGCGCCAGTCCTCCCAGGAACCGGCGCTCATGTAGCAAATGACTTTGCGCCCTTGGGCATGTAAGGCGGCGACGACGGAGGCATCGTTGTCGAACAGGTCAATGTCATA
>JALHUM010000060.1 GCA_022865905.1 Anaerolineales bacterium
CCATTTTGCCCGAAGATACCGCAGGAAGTTTATTCGGAAAATTATCCCAACTCGGTGCAGAATTATTGCTCGAAACCCTGCCCCTTTACTTCAATGGTGAGATACAGCCCCAGCCGCAGGATGACAGTCAGGCCACGTATGCCCCCATGCTTAAAAAAGAAGACGGCTTACTCGATTTCAGCCAGCCCGCCGTTGCACTGGAACGCCACGTGCGGGCTTTCAATCCCTGGCCGGGGGCATATTTCGAGTGGAACGGCGCGCGGCTCAAGGTGCTTCGAGCGCGCCTCAGCGGAGAGAAAACCCCGGGCACGGGACGCAGGCTCATCGTCGCAGGATGCCCCGCTGTTGGCACGGGTGAGAAAATTCTCGTCTTGGAAGAAGTTCAGCCTGCAGGAAAGAAATCCATGCCCGGAAAGGCATTCCTGGCCGGAGCAAAAGATTGGACTTGAACACAACAGGAGCACAAGGAATCCTTTGTGCTCCTTCGTGTTGAAAAAGAGAGACTATCATGCCAAAATACGTTGCCGCCATTGACCAGGGCACCACCAGTACTCGCTGCATAATCTTCGATCATGGCGGGCATGTGGTTTCTGTAGACCAGAAAGAGCATAAGCAAATCTACCCCAAACCCGGCTGGGTGGAGCACGACCCGCTCGAAATCTGGGCGCGGACACAGGAAGTGATGCAAGGCGCGCTGAAAGAAGTTCTCAGTGATCAGTCATCAGTGGTCAGTGAGATTGCAGCCATTGGAGTAACGAATCAACGCGAAACGACTGTCGTCTGGGATAAAACCACCGGCCAACCCGTCTACAACGCCATTGTCTGGCAGGACACGCGCACGGATGCCCTCTGCAACGAACTGGCGAAGGATGGCGGGCAAGACCAGCTGCGCGCCAAAACCGGCCTGCCGCTGGCGACTTACTTCTCGGGGCCGAAGATCAAGTGGATTTTGGATAATGTCCCTGGAACGCGGGCAAAGGCGGAAAAAGGCGAACTGCTCTTCGGCAACATGGACACCTGGATCATCTGGAACTTGACCGGTGGAACACACGTCACCGACGTGAGCAACGCCTCGCGTACCCTCCTGATGAACCTGCAAACGCTGGATTGGGACGAGGAGATTTTACATCTGCTTGGCATCCCGCGCACTATGCTGCCGAAGATTTGCTCCTCCTCGGAAATTTATGGCACGGTAGTCACCCAGGGACGACGACACCGTTCGTGCCGCCCTGGCCTGGCCGCCAGGACAGGCGAGCAACAGCGGCACGCCGGTGCGAGACGGCAAGCGTCGCCCCTACAAGGCGTGCCCGTCTCCGGCGATCTTGGCGACCAGCAAGCCGCCCTCTTCGGCCAGACCTGTTTCAGTCCAGGCGAGGCCAAGAACACTTATGGTACGGGCTGTTTCATGCTCCTGAACATGGGTGAACTGCCGGTCCCCAGCAATAGCGGATTGCTGACCACACTGGCTTACAAGATCGGCGATCAAAAGGCCATTTACGCGCTGGAAGGCTCCATCGCCATCACCGGCGCGTTGGTGCAGTGGCTGCGCGACAACCTGGGTTTGATCCAAAAATCCGCCGATGTGGAGACTCTCGCCTGCACGGTTGAAGATAGCGGCGGGATTTACTTCGTCCCTGCCTTCTCCGGGTTGTTCGCTCCGTATTGGAGGTCCGACGCGCGCGGCGCCATCGTTGGCATGACACGCTACGTCAACAAGGGTCACCTCGCCCGCGCCGTGCTCGAGGCCACCGCCTACCAGACACGTGAAGTTCTGGATGCGATGGAAAAAGATTCTGGCGTCAAGCTGACCTCTCTCAAAGTGGACGGCGGGATGGTCTTCAACGAACTGCTGATGCAATTCCAGGCGGATATTCTCGACGTGCCTGTCATCCGCCCCAAAGTGACCGAGACCACCGCCCTCGGCGCGGCCTACGCTGCCGGCCTGGCCGTCGGATTCTGGAAGAGCTTCGATGCATTGCGTGCAAACTGGGGTAAGGATAAAGAGTGGAAACCGAAGATGGATGCGGCCAAACGAGATAAACTCTATGCTGGCTGGAAGAAGGCCGTGACGCGAACGTATGATTGGATAGAGTAAGAAAATCTGTGTCGTTGCGAGGAGCCGCAGAGCGGCGACGAGGCAACCCTCTCACGGATTGGGAGATTGCTACGTCGGGCAAAGTGCGCCCTCCTCGCAACGACACACGTAGGTTAGAGAAAAACAATAAATATGTGCCGTTGCGAGGAGGTGTTCTCCCGCTGAAGCAATCCCCTCGCGGTTTGGGGGATTGCTTTGTCGGTCTTCGTTCGCTCCTCTCACTCCCTGGCCTAGCCCGCCAGGGCAGGCAGACCTCCTTGCAACGACACAATGATGGAATGATCTGTACAAAGAGATGCTCACATGAACCGACAAGACATCCTCACCTCCCTAAAATCCCACTCCCCCGC
>JALHUM010000061.1 GCA_022865905.1 Anaerolineales bacterium
GAAGCCTAACATATCATGTAAATTATGCACGGCGCGTTTACAAATATCTTGTTCATCAAGTACCCCTGCAAGTTCAGCGCTAAGTTGTAAAAGGGCTGCCTGTCGTTTGGATTGCTTTTGTGTGGAACCGAACAAGTGCGCATTTTCGAGCGCAATGGCCACCTGGTCAGCAAAAGCAGTCGCCATCTGGACATGCTCGCGGGTGAAGTGAAGGGGTTCGGCGCTGTCTATCGCCAGCAATCCGGTCACTTGATTGTGGACGATGAGCGGCACGCCCAGCCAGGAGCGGATGTGGCTGTGCGGCGGTTGGCGGAAGGCGGGATAGACCTTGTCGGTTTCGTCCAGCACGTAGGGTTGGCGGGTCTGGATCACGATCGAATTGGGGTTATCGCCGGGGACGGGAAAGCGGATACCGATCACGCTGGACGGGTCCTGCCAGCCGCGCCCGCCGACGATTTCCAATTCGCCGTCACGCAGCAACTGCACCGAGGCGCTGTCGTGAGGCACAACGTGCTCCAGTTGTTCCAAGATGCGGTTGACGGCCTCTTCGGGGTTCAACGTGGCCGCGACGACCGAGCCGGCCTTGCGCAGCGTTTCGGATTCCTCGGCGCGGTGATATGCCTGTTCCATCGCCTGGAACTTGGCCAGCGTCAAGGCGATTAGACCAGCGGCTAGTTCACCGCGCACAATTTCATCTTCTGTAAAATGATGAAATTCATCATAGCCTAAGATGACCGCTCCCAGCTTACGGTTGCCGGAGATCAACGGCAAGCCTAACGCCGAACGAAGGCGTGTGAATGGAGCCGCCACATCAGGGTCAGAATAAGGTGAATTCGTTATATCTTCAACAACCAGGGCATGTCCCGCTTTCAGGACCGAGGAGGTTAATGTGTGTTCACCAGGTTTAGCGGGAACCTTGCTATAGGTTTGGTTCATTGAGCCATAAGCAAATGCAGGAATCGTGATCTCATTTGCTTCATCCCATAACGTGATAAAGCATTCATGTGCAGAGAATAATACACCTGTACGGTTGACCAGCACCTTCAACAACGCGGCCACATCCTCTGCTTCCAGTGAAGCTCGGAGTATGTCATTGAGGAGTGTTATGAAATTAGCATAAGAGCGATGCTCTTCATCGGTGCGATCGCGTGCCATGATTTCATCTTGATTCTGCAATTTCGTCAACTTCGCTCTCACTTCGCTCTTCCATTTCACAAGTTTCGTAGTTCTGCTTTTGCGGGAGCTAAGCCCCCGCTAAATGGTACGTTTGTGCCCAAATTCGAGGCACAGCCGCTTTTTAGCGTAAAGTGCGCAAATCCTACAATATAACGATTCACCCTGAATAGGGCAAATAATATCTTTACAGATCAATTAGATTCGGATCCAATACATACTGCCACCAGTTATTCACAATGCCGCTGGTGCGGCCAGCCACCTTGGGCAGGTGCTTCAGCCACCATGTGTGGTGGGCGCGGATGTCGCCGCTGCCCCATTCGTCCGCGGTGACCTGGCGGATGTCGTTCTGAAAAGCGGGAAAGTTATTCCAATCGTGACAGTTGCTGAGCACCTGTCGTGGGTTATTCCAGTCGTAATCCCGTTCGCTGTTGGGGGCATAATGAATTGTTCCTATGGCAGCCTGGCCAGGCGCAATCTGATCGAAGCAAATATACCTTTGGAATAAATTCAGGCTCGCAGAGGTGTCGATAATGGCCCATAGCCGGTTCAGATTATTAGCCCAGGCCAAAAAATCCTGGCAATCGAATGTTTTGGCCAGGAGACTTTCAGCCCGGTGGCCGAAGGATTCGAGCATCTCGCCCACACCGCGCTCGTATGAAAAGCCCATCAGCACGAATCTGCGGCTGCAGCCGACGGTGCCTGTCATCAAGGG
The DNA here is from genome assembly GCA_022865905.1 of Anaerolineales bacterium. Taxonomy (GTDB): domain Bacteria; phylum Chloroflexota; class Anaerolineae; order Anaerolineales; family Villigracilaceae; genus CG2-30-58-95. The sequence continues at coordinate 1,889 of JALHUM010000061.1, forward strand.
CGCATTGCACCAGAAAGCGCCCGCCCCGCCCATGGTCGATTCGAAAAATCCAGCGGATGGAAAGGCAAACACCCACACTTCGTCAATCTCGCGGTTGGCCACGCGCGGCAGGATGTTGAAACCGGTCAGGATGGCCTGTAAATCCACCGTCTCTGGTTTGTGTGGAGCGGCTGTTTTGTTGACCACGGCCGTGTACGTGGCTGGGTCGTAGCGATAACCGTCTACCAGGGCAGGGAACTCGCTCACGTCAATGCGCTGGACGATCTGGTAGCGCGCCAAGCCGCCGCTGGTCTCCTCGATATCGGCCATGAAACCACTGACCAGGTCTTCCACCCGGTTCCAGTTCATCGCCTGCGAAAGCTTCTGGCCGCTGGCCGGATCCATGACCGGGTCGTAGATGATCAGCAGGACGCGCGGGGTGAGGATGCGCGCCGGCTCGGTGGTGTTATCGGCCGGCACCGTAACAGCCGGCGGCGGTTGGGGTTCCATTGTACCGCCCGTTGCTGGCTTGGAGCCGCTAAAGAGGGCGCACAGGAGGTCAATGAGGAAGTTGAGAAATTTGCCGAGACCGCTGGAGGAATTGCTCATGATGCCTCCGTTATGGTATATCCGTTGCGTAATAAACCTGGTTATCCAAGCTCAAGAAAATATAGCGATTCGGGCTGACTGCCATGGCCGTTACGGGCGTTGTAAATAGTAACTTACGCTGATCTACTGTGGGCTGGAACTGGCCCTGCAGGTTGAGCGCATCGGGACGCGCGCTGAAACGATAGATGGCTCTAGTCATTGATTCTAGCATGTAAAGCGAAGGGTCGGACGGTCCTGCGAAGAGCATCTGGGTGAAGACCGCATCGCTGATCGTCGCGCCGGACAGGTGCCCGGGTCGGGGATCGGTGAACGGATCCGGATCAACGCAGCGGCCGCCGCCGACGCAAGCGGCCACGTGTCCATCCTGGAAGAGCAGGTACAAGTCCTCGCCCCTGAACGCCAGGTCCATGGCCGTGTTCATGGCCTGAGGCACCTGTTCGCCGAAGAACAGGTTGGGGTCCTCGAACTTGTCCTTCACCCAGAAATAACTCCAGGCGGCGCTACCGGTTGGGTCGAGCACGTAGAGGGTGTTGCTGTCGGCGTCTAGTGTAAAGGCCGAGACGCTCTTCCAGCCCAAGCCCGGCGTCTCAAGGGGGACCGCGCGCGGCTCGAGGCCCTTGGCGCAGAAGAGCAGCGTACCTGTAGCATCTATGCCCAGCAGTGTCGCATTATTATAGAGATTGCTGTTCAGCAACGCGACCAGGTCAACCAATTGGCCGACGGTGAAATCGCCGTAGGTGCCCGGTGCGCACTGGAATTCGGGATCAATCTCGTAGCCCTGGTTGGTGCGCATGGCGCGTAAGACGTTCCCGCCCGCCGCGTTGAGAAGGTACAGGTCGGCCTCGGAGGCTGCCATGCGGCTGACCTGGATCGTCTTATCCAACCCGCTGATGATGGCCGGATGGAATTCCAGGCGTACGATCCGATCCAGGTTGTCCAACTCGGCCTGGGCCTGCCAGCGCAGGGTCTGCGAATCCTGTGTCACCTGGTAGGCCTCGGCTTTGTCGAGGTAGTAGAGCGTGCTCTCCCAGGCGTGGCGGACGACGACCGGGTCGGTCTGGCCGATTGCACCGACCGCAGCCTGGACCGCTAGCCCAAAGTTTTCGTCATACTGCGAGGCGCGCCCATAGCGCGAGTAGAACATGGCGGCGACTGTCACGATCAGCAGCGGCACGGCGATGGCGATGAAGGCCATCGTCGAGCCGGACATGACCTGCGTCTCGCCTTCTTGATGGCCGGGGAGCAGGCGCGGTAGAACTTTACGGACGCTATTCGAAATGGATTGGAAGAAGCCGCGCCCGGCTTGCAATCCCTTTGCCAGCCAGCGGAAGAGGTCCGTGCGGCGGCGGGAAGCCGGGCGAGAGATGTCAGGGATGTTCGACGTATCGCGCGGGGCGACGGTACGACTCGGGCGGAAGCCCTCCTCCGGCTCAGGCAACGCGGCGGCCCCCTCGGCCGGCGCGGATGGAGGCCGGCTGCTGCCCATTGGTCGTACGAAACGCCCTGGTTTGATCACGTGCGTGTGAGGCGGGGTCGCCTGGGCGGACAGCTCTTGCGCTGCTTGGGGCGAGATGGAGAATGAGGGGGGAGGCAAGGCTGCCTCTTTTTCCGTATGATCGATAGGCGGCTCGACCTGTTCAGGGGAGGAACCGGCTGCGGGCGCGGGAGCAGGCATGAGGTCCGGGGAAGACGCCGGAACTGCCTGGGCAGGTTGAGAAGCCTGGCGCGTGGAAACAGGCTCAGGAGCACGAGTCGGTATTTCCTGGGTGGGTTTGAAAGTCTGTACGATGTTCACTTTCCCGCTGCCGACCTGCGCCTGGATCAAGACCGCGTTCAGGTCTTCGTCGGTCAGGGTGAGCAATTTACGGCGCAGGGCATCCAGCAAGGGAAGGCTGCGCTCGTTTTGCAAAGCTCCATCCCAGCTGGAGGGGGGAGCAGCGCACAGCACGACCAGGTCGCCGGGCTGCAAGTCCACCTGGGAAAAATAGAGCGGTGTGGTCTGGCTGAAGCCGAGACCACGGCCGGAGATTTGCGTGTCATGGACGTGTTCCGCTTTTTCGCTGGTCAGGTGATAGACGTGCGTCGGGCCGCATTGGACGAAGATGAATTGCGCTCCGCGCAGCACTCCCACGATCAGCCTGCCGAGGATAAATTGGCCGCGCCCTGTGCTGCCCATGTTGCGCTCCACCAGGGCCTGGTTGAGGGTCTCGGCTGTGGCACGCAGCGCAGAGGTCAGCGCGCCAGGGTTCTGGTAAAAGCGCTCCGCCATTTGGGAGGTGATCTTGTTGTATTCGCTGGAGGAGAACGGCGTGTTGCCGGAAAGGGTCAGGTAGATGACCAGGTTGTCGCCCCGGCGGCTGCGCGCTGCGCGGCGCGGCGGCGTGGCGGCCAGGAGTCCCGGCAGGGCCGGCCACTCCTGGCCCTTTATGCGATAGACGGAAAACAGATTCAGGTCGAATTCGGCTGCCACGTATTCATTATACGGTAAAATTCAATTCAATGACAACCCATCAAGGAAGGCTCATGGAATTTGCCCTCATCCAAACCCCCTCTGACTTCGACGCGCTGGCAACAGACTGGAATGCCCTGCTGGCCGTAAGCTTCGCCAACGTCCCTTTCCTGCGCCACGAATACCTGCGCGCCTGGTGGAGCGCGCTGGGCGGCGGCGAGTGGCCGCGCGGCGAGCTGGCAATCGTCGCCGCGACAGAAAACGGGCAGTTGGCCGGCCTCGCGCCCCTGTTCCTGACGGACAACCGCGATGGCCAGCCGGCCCTTATGCTTTTAGGCAGCCTCGAAATTTCGGACTACCTGGACCTCATCGTCCGCCCAAATGACCTGCCCGCTTTCCTCGGTGGTTTGCTGGATTTCCTCGTTAGCAGCGGACCCTCATCCTGGCGCGCCCTCGACTGGTACAACCTGCCCGAGACTTCTCCCACGCTGCCATTGCTGCGAGCTGAAACCGGGAAGCGTGGATGGGTCTTTACACAGGAGAATTTCCGCCCGGCGATCTCGGTGCCGTTGCCCGGCGATTTCGACGTTTACCTGAGCGGCATAGACAAGAAACAGCGCCACGAGATCCGCCGCAAGATGCGCCGCATCCATGAATTCGGCCTGGCTGTGCGCTGGTACATCGTGGAGGACGAAGCCGCGCTGGAGGCCGAGATTGACGGTTTCCTGGCGTTGATGGCCAACGACCCGGCCAAGGCCGCTTTCCTGACCGAAGCCATGCGCGCGCAGATGCGCGCCAGCGTCCAGGCGGCATTCCGAGCCGGCTGGCTGCAACTGGCCTTCCTGACCGTGAACGGCGAGAAGGCCGCCGGTTACCTGAACTTCGATTATGACAACCGCATCTGGGTCTATAACTCCGGGATTGACAACAAATACCTTGAGCTTTCCCCCGGCTGGGTGCTGCTAGGCTATTTGCTGGAGTGGGCCAACGAAAACAAGCGCGCTGAAGTCGACTTCATGCGTGGGAACGAGGATTATAAATATCGGTTTGGAGGGGTGGGAAGATGGGTGGTGAGGGCGAAGATGGTGAGGAGTTAACGCGTCAATGTAACCTTGTGCAGCCCGCGCGGCTGGTCAGGGTCATTGCCTTTGGCCAGCGCCAACCCCAGAGCGAACAACTGTCCAGGCAGGATGGCTACAAGCGGAGAGAGCCACTCAGGGATACCACTGGGAATGGAGAAGGCTGTGGTCGCCAGATCCAATACTGGTTGAAACGGGGAAACAACCACCAGTCGCGGGGAGCGCGGCTTTAGTTCCTGCAAGAAACTAGTCAATTCGATGGCCGTCTCGCCCTCCGGCACGACCACCAGGACGAGAAATCCGTTTTCCACCAACGCCACCGGGCCGTGCTGGAAATCGGCGGAAGAGTAAGGCTCGGCCAGCACGTAGGTCAATTCCTTGAGCTTCAGCGCAGTCTCGAAGGCGGTAGCGTAATTGTAGCCGCGTCCGATCACCACGCAGGCTTCGGCTTCTCGATAGGCGGCCGCGGCAGCGATCACGGTATCGGCCTGCGCCAGAGTCTGGGAAACGAGAGCCGGCACCAGTTCCAGGGAGCGGCGCTGTTCTCTATCCTGAGAAAGCGCGGCGCTCAGCATCGCCAGCGCCAGCAGAGACGAAGTGTACGTTTTCGTGGCAGCCACACTGCGTTCCAGACCGGCGCGCAGATTGATGCGGTGTTCCGCGAATGCCGCCAACGGCGAGAAAATGTCGTTGGTGATGGCGACGGTCAACGCGCCCTGCCGCCGCCCTTCCTGGATGACGGCCAGGATGTCCGGCGAGCGTCCCGATTGCGAGACGGCCAGCACCAGCGCGTCGCTCAAGTTGGGCGGCGATTTATAGACGGTGAATAGTGAGGGCGTGGCCAGCGCCACCGGCAGGCGGTTGTGCGCGCCGAAGAGATACTGCCCAAAGCGGGCGGCATTATCCGAGCTGCCGCGCGCCGCCAGCAGCACGAAGCGCGGGGCGCGGGCGCGGATGGCCTCGGCCACCCTTTGGATGTTGGCGGCCTCATCATCCAGTAGCCGCCGGAGCGTTTCCGGCTGCTTACGAATTTCGTATTCCAGAAGTGATTGGGGCATATTCATCGTTTCCAGAGGCATTCGAGATCTCGTCTTGCGCCCTATGCCAGGGGATGAATCCCCTGGTTGAGGCCCAGGAGGCCGTCTAAAGACGGCTGAACGCCAGTGCCAGGGGATGAATTCCCCAGGCTGAGGCCCAGAAAGCTGTCTATTGACGGCTGAACGCCAGTGTGTTCTCTTTCCATAGATTGTCCATCGTCTCGTGGGTGGCATCCAGGGCAATTTTCTCACATTCCGCCGCTAGCCGCCCGGGGTAGCGGTAGGCGTATGGGGCCATGTCCACTTCGTAGCCGCCTTCGGTGTGGGCAGCCTTCGTGTGCAGGTAACTGATGCAGCCATCCGTAACGCTGGCAAAAAGGGTATGTTTTGCGGGCGACTGCGCCTTGACCGCCAGGCCGATCTCGGTGAAAGTTTCTGCACCGAAGGTGGCCAGTCCTAGCTCGCCCAGCCTCACCGCGTTGACGCGCATCGGCACGCTCCAGACGCCATTCCGCGCCTCGAGGCGCGACTTCCACGGGTAACGAATGTCGAGAAGGAAGTCGGTCAGGAAGCCCATCCAGGAGGGCAGCCCGGCCATCGCCAGCAGCGGCTTGCGGTAGCTCTTGGGCGGACGGGGCGTGACGGCTGCTGCCTCGAGCGGAAGCCACGCCTTGACGCGGGCGATACCGAGCGGTGTTCCTCGCAGCTTTTCGGAATTC
>JALHUM010000062.1 GCA_022865905.1 Anaerolineales bacterium
TAAAGGTTTGATTCTTGTAGAACCAAAATCCGCAGCAGGTAAGCGCTTGATTGTCCTCAGTTCAGCTACTGTAAAGGTACTTAGAAACCATATGAATATTCAGCAAGAAGAGAAGTTGATTGCTGGGGAAAACTGGCAGGAGAATGATTTAGTGTTCCCATCCACTCTTGGAACTCCTTTAGATCCAAGTAATATGTCCAGAGATTTTAAGAATACTTTGAAAATGGCAGGGCTACCGAATATTCGTTTCCATGATCTTCGGCACACGGCTGCCACACTCATGCTTCAACAGGGGACGCATCCAAAGATTGTCCAGGAACGGTTAGGACATTCAGACGTCAGTTTGACGCTGAATACCTACTCGCACGTACTTCCGAGCTTGCAGGAAGATGCTGCTGAAAAGATGGATGAGATTCTGGTACCGATCGAAGTGAGCGATGAGCTGAAAAAGTTAAGTGAGCCCACACCTAATTTTGTTGTTTCAGGTCATGAGTGAAATTGATGTTCATGGCTAATTTGGGAAAGTATTTTCATATTTTCAATCAAACAAAGGAGAACATTATGGATCCGCGAGAAAAAGTAAGAGAAAATAAAGCAAGACGGCAGGCTTGGCGATAGGGATTAATCCTTAGAAAGTCGAGATCTAGAAATTGGAGTTATGTTAATCAACAAGGGTATATGATTATTGATTTTTTTCAAATTTTCTTCAGGCAGGAGAGAATTTTGATCTCACTTTGGAAGAAGTTGAAAAATATTTGAAGGAAGATTAATTCTTGGTAGCTGTAAGGTAGCTGTAAAAGAAGAGTCTCCCGGCGTAGGAGGCTCTTCTTATGCACATATATGGGGGGTATGCGGTAGAATACCACCATATTTAGTGGGCCCGGCTGGATTCGAACCAGCGACCAAGCGATTATGAGTCGCCTGCTCTAACCGCTGAGCTACGGGCCCTTACATGTCAAGTGCTCTGGTATCATGTGTCACACGGCCGGGCACAGGAACACTCTTAACTGAGCGGGCGACGGGATTCGAACCCGCGGATATCAGCTTGGAAGGCTGATGCCTTACCACTTGGCGACGCCCGCACATCCCTCGCTCCCCAGTTGATCGAGATGATACACAGATTTTACCGTGAGGGAGGCGAGCGGTCAAGCCGCGATGGTTAGTGGTAGCCCTTAGGCTACCATAAAGGTTATAATACCTGTTATGAAACCTGTTCGCCTTCTCCTGGCTTTCTTCGGCCTCTGCCTCCTCGCCATCCAGCCCGCCCGCGCCCTGGCGGGTGTAAGTGCAGGGAATGAGGCCCGCCTGGCGATAGTCTTAACGATTGACGGGGCGATCACCCCGGCCACGCAGGAATACCTTTCGCGTGGCATCAGAGTTGCCGAACAGCGCGCAGCTGAGGTAATTATCTTGCAATTGAATACGCCCGGTGGCGGATTAGATCCCATGAAGACAATGGCGCAGGATATCCGCGCCAGCAGCGTGCCGGTGGTGGTTTACGTCAGCCCGCGCGGCGCCTGGGCTGCCTCCGCCGGGACGGTCATCACACTGGCGGGTCACGCCGCGGCCATGGCCCCCGAAACGGCCATCGGCGCAGCCAGCCCGGTCGGCAGCCAGGGCGAAAACCTGGCGTCCACCGAAGAGACCAAGGCCAAAGAGGCGATGAAGGCGCTGGTTCGTTCGTACACCGAACGACGCCGTCCAGAGGCGGTAGCGCTGGCCGAAGAGACCATCGAATCGGCTAAGGCCGCCTCGGCCACAGAAGCCCTCCAGGTTGGCCTGGTGGACTTTATTGCGAATGATCTTGAAGACCTGTTAAATCAACTGGACGGCTACACTGTCCAGATGCCCTCCGGCCCGCGCACCCTGCACACCGCAGGCGCTATTACCGAAGAAGTCCGCATGTCGCTCATCGAGCAACTGCTGGAGATACTGACCAACCCCAACATTGTCTTCCTGCTTCTGAGCATTGGTGTGCAGGCTATTTTCATTGAACTTTCCAGCCCGGGTGGATGGGTGGCCGGATTCATCGGCGTGGTTTGCGTGGCGTTGGCAGCCTATGGCATGGGCGTCCTCTCCGTCAACTGGTTTGGCCTGGTTTTCCTCGTCATTGCCTTCGTGCTCTTCATCGTGGACATCAAAGCCCCCACGCACGGCGGACTGACCGCAGCCGGCATCGGCTCGTTCATCGCCGGCGCGCTGGTGCTGTTCAACTCGCCCGGCACGCCGCAGTTCCAGCGCGTCTCGCTTCCGCTGGTCATCCTGGTGGGCATTATCACCGGCATCCTGTTCGCCGTCATCATTGGCTTCGCCCTGCGGGCGCAGAAGAGGCCGATCATCACCGGGCAGGAGGGCTTGCGCGGTCAGACCGGCATCGCCCGTACCGCCATTGACCCAACCGGACAGGTTCAGGCTGGTTCCGAGCTGTGGACGGCGGAGCTGGCTGAGGGTCAAAGCAGGATACGGAAAGGCGAAAGGGTGGAAATTGTGAAAGTTGAAGGATTACATCTAAAGGTCAAGAAACTGAATTAATGTCGTTGCAAGCCCTGAAAGGGCGAAGCAACCCCTGTGCGAACGGGGGATTGCTTCGCCGCCCCCTGCTCCTTCGCTTGCTCCTTCGCTTCGTTCAGGACAAAGCCTCGCTCCCTGGCCTAGCCCGCCAGGGCAGGCAGGGCGGCGGCTCGCAATGACACGAATACGAGAGGACCTTATGCATGCTATCCCCACGAGAGACCGGGTCAACCCCGGAACCGTCAGCACTACCCCTTTGCGCCGCCCGGAGTGGATCAAAGTCCGCGCCCCGGCCGGCGAGACTTACCAGCAATTGCAAAGGCTGATGCGCGCCAAGTCGGTGCACACCGTGTGCGAGGAGGCCATGTGCCCCAATCTGGGCGAATGCTGGGGCGCGGGCACGGCCACCTTCCTGATGCTGGGCGACGTGTGCACGCGTTCATGCGGCTTCTGCGGCATCAAGCACGGCAAACCCGGCCTGCTGGACTGGGGCGAGGCCGAACGCGTGGCGCAGGCGGTCAAGGCCATGAATTTGAAGCACGCGGTCATCACCTCGGTCAATCGCGATGACCGGCGGGACGGCGGCGCGCCGGTCTTTGCGATGGTCATCCGGCGCATCCGCCAACGGTTGCCGGGCTGCTCGGTGGAGGTGCTCATCCCGGATCTCAAGGGGTCGCTCGAAGCGCTGAAGATCGTGATGGAGGCCCGCCCGGAAATCCTGAACCACAACGTCGAGACGGTGCCGCGGCTGTTCAAGCAGGTCCAGCCGCAGGATAACTACGCGTGGGCTGCGGCGACCCTGAGCAACACCAAAAAGCTCGATCCCGAAGTGCTGACCAAATCCGGCATCATGGTCGGGCTGGGCGAGGGGATGGAGGAGGTCAAAGCGGTGATGCGCGACCAGCGCGCCTGGGGCGTGGACATCCTGACAATCGGCCAGTACTTACAGCCAAGCAAGAAGCACCTGCCGATAGCGCGCTACTACACGCTGGAAGAATTTGCCGAACTCAAAGGATATGGGCTGGAAATTGGTTTCAAATGGGTCGAATCCGCGCCGCTGGTGAGGTCATCCTATCACGCTGCGGAGCAGGTGAGGGTGCTGTCCATTGTGCATAGGATGTTGTATGGGGAGACGAGGGATTATAGAACAGAGACTCGAGAATATTGATTCGTGGCAAAGTGCTCTCCCGCCTGGCGGATTTGCGGGAGAGATTATTTGGCAGCGAACCATTTTTAGGAATTTGTACTATACTGAATCTAATCTTGCGCCGTCTATAGGCCTTTTCACCCGCCAATGGTAGCCTGAAATCGGGCTACCACATAAAGCGGCTCAAAAAAATAGTTGGGCGTTGAAGGAGATTAAATATGCATCTTGTTCAGGTCTGGGCACTTCCTGGCATACCTCTGCAGGAACTTTTGCGTTTGGGGCCAGAACCTATCGTGACTCTGAAGAGCGTTAAGGTTCAGCCTCCAGGAGGGGCTCCGATATTAGCGACATTACTCGAAACCAATGGAACAAGAGAGCATATGTCCGAGGCGCCTGACGTAGATATGCGCCGTCTAGGAACGGTGCTCTCACGGTTGTCTTTCGGTCTCCTACACCCCTTCAGTGTCTTTTCGGCCCGATTGATCCCAAAAGGCCTTAAGACCGGGGAAGAGATGGAGGAGATCGTATTCCCTGGTCCTCCTCCCGGCATCGCACTTTTTGAGGGGAAAATTGGCTTTCAGCAGCAGACCGTTCGTGACCCTTCTTTTCTGGTTGGCGAACTACCTCCGAACGTTGACGGCGCAATAACGTGGTTTCTCAATGGCAATTTTGCTGCCAATTCTGTTCAACAGGTGATCTGTCATTGGATTGGCCTTGAAATGCTTGCACCACTTGTCACTGGACCATGGCGGTGTACACATTGCGACTCCGACTTCCCTGAGTGCCCCAGTTGCCACGAGACCACCGAGGCACCTAGAACGGTTGAAACCATACGAGAGTTCCTGGAAAAAAATCTTGGGGTGGATAGAAAGGAGTACAAGCAACTCTACGACCTTCGCTGTAATATTAGTCACGGTAGACTGGCTATGGACCCCGAAGGGATAGAAGTCGCCTCAAAGAAAGCAGCGAGAATACAGCAGCTCTTGCTTCAGGCCATCAAACAAGCTCTCAATTGGCCCGTCGAGGCACCACCCAACATCAAGCCAGAAGGCTTTACCATAGTTGGAGTTCCGGCCCTAGTCATGAAAGGGGTTGTTCCAGATGGAGATTTTTATAGTCAGCCTGGTGTATATCCAGGATGACGGCCAACAAGCGTGTTGAGCGGACGCCGAGGAAAGTGGCGGCGCCACGCGGCAGGCTCCAAAGCGGCGCCGCTCACACGTAGTGTTGAATCAAGAGACCGGCCTTTTCAGCCGGTCTCTTTGGGTAATGGGGATGTGCAAACCTTACGGCCTGACCGTCTGGGCCAGGAAATCGAGGAGGGTCTGCATGGCGTCGGGTGTCAGCCCGGGGTGGAGCAAAATATTGCCGTGCTGGCCATTCGGGATTTCAACCGCTTTGAACTTCGTGTTGCCAGCCTCGGAGGCTTTGTTACAAAAGGCGACCTCGTTCTCATCCACCAGGCACCAGGCAGCGACCGGAGGCTGGCTCTGGCCCAGTTTCTGCACCGCGTCCGTATAAGGGACATCGAGGAAATCGCCAGGCGAGAGCGAAAGCGCCTCCTGGCAGGAACCGGGCTCCTGCTCGTTCAGCCAGGCGCAGCCATCCGCTGCCCCATCCGCGCCGATGCTGGAGCCCATGGGGATGACCTTGGCTGGGTCTACGCCTTCAGTTCA
>JALHUM010000063.1 GCA_022865905.1 Anaerolineales bacterium
CCGGACATCGGCAGAAATCTTGGAACGGGCTGGCGCGAGAGATTTGCGCGCCGAAGTGATGCGGGCGGTGGCAGGCCTCCAGGCGCGCGGCAGCAAGATGACCGACGCCGTGATTACCATGCAATCCGGGCTGATGCGGCTGGAAATGCCGACCCTCATGCAACGCAGTCTCAAGAAGCTGCTCTTCCTTCGTCTATGGCGGTGAAGGTAGATTTCCGGGTGCGCCCGGCAGGTTCAATCGATCAGCGCCAGATCGCCAACCTGATCCATTTCGAGAGCTATGTCCACCGTCACCTGGACTGGCGCAATCCGTTGGATTGGATAGGCGTACCGCCTTACCTGGTTGTTGAGCAGGATGGGCGCGTGGCCGCCGCGCTGGCCTGCCCGCCGGACCCGCCGCAGGTGGCGTGGATCCGGCTCTTTGTCAACTCGGACAAGTTGCCATTGAAGGAAGCCTGGGATATCTTATGGGCGGCAGCGCAGGCCGGTCTCCGCAGAAATGGCAACGCTCGCGTGGCCGTCATCGCCATGAAGGACTGGTTCTGCGGCCTGCTTAAAGACAGCGGTTTTACCCTCCGCCAACAAATCGTCATGTTCGAGCGCAGGGAAGGAATGCTTGCCCATGAGGCTCGCCTGCTGGGGATCGAGATTCGGCCAATGACGATCCGCGACTTGCCTGCCGTAGCCGCTGTGGATGCCGCCGCGTTTGATCCGCTGTGGCATAATTCGCTGCCGGCGCTGAACCGGGCTTATCAGCAAGCGATGCTATCAACGGTGGCCGAATCAGCACAAGGCCTGATCGGATACTTGATCAGCACTCAGAATCCGTATGGGGCGCACCTGGCCCGGCTCGCCGTCCGACCCGAAGCGCAGGGCCAGGGGGTGGGAAAGGCGTTGGTCATCGAACTGATCCAGGGCTTGGCGCGGCGCGGCGCTGCTCGTCTGACCGTCAATACCCAGGATGACAATTTCCCCTCGATGGCGCTGTATAAGAGGCTGGGTTTCATCGCGACCGGTGAACGTTATCCGGTGTTCGATTTTCCGGTGCAGCGATATCGAGGAGGATGCTATGGCGATATGTCCCAAGAATGCGGTGATTGTCCATGACCTCGTACGGCAGGCGCTGGTGTCGGCTCAAGAGGTGATGGGCGAGAACGGGCTGAACGCCGTTCTGCGCGACAGCGGCCTGGAGCGTTTTTTCGGCAATTTCCCACCCAACGACACGAATCCCGGCATCAAGACGGTCGAGTACGCCCGTTTCAACGAGGCCATCGAATCCTTTTACGGGCGCGGTGGGAAAGGCATGTTGCGGCGCATCGGCAAGGCTTCTTTCCAGTACGGTGTACGCGAGCAGAGCGCGTTGATGGGCGTGGCCGGCGCGCCGTTGAAGCTGATGCCGCAGAAAGGGCGCATCAAGTTCGTCCTGAATGCGATGGTGAACGCTCTAAAAAAACCAATCCGCGAGTGGATGCTTGGGTTGAAAAAGAAAGCCACAAGATCGCCTACTGCGAGTCCACCTGCGCCATTTGCCTGGGACGTCACAGCGACCAGCCGGTCTGCCACCTGTACGTCGGCTCAATCGGCAAGGCCGTGCGCTGGGCCACGGATCAAGAACACGGAATCGCCGAAACGCACTGCGTCGCCAAAGGCGACCCGACTGCCGCTTCGAAGTGGGAGATGTCGTGCGTGAGTCCTGAAACTGCCTCTCCGGTAATATCGAGCCGCCTCGTGCAGCAATTCGTCGTTGCGACGACCGAAGAGGTGGGCGCGGAAAAGCTGACCTTGGCGCTGGCGGACGAAAACCTGTCGTCCTCGTTGCTTGCGCAGGAAAACCTGGGTCGGCTGGATGGCCGCGCCGCAGCCGAACTCTACGCCATGCTCCTACATGCGCTCTGGCTGTACTACGGACGCGGGGCGCGCGGCATCTTGCTGCGCCTCGGGCGGGGATTGTGGCAGAAGATAGTCGAGCAGGCCTCCTTGCGGGAAAAGGCCGAGTTGCTGATCGTGCGCCGGCTGCCGGTCCCGGCCCGGCGGCGACGGGTGCTGGAATTCGTGGCGGAACGTCTGCGCGACCCAGGAGGCTCATCCTCGGTCCATCTCCTGGACGTTGACCTGTTGCTTGTAGACCGATCCGGCGCGGCCACCTGTGGCCAGGCGGACGATGAGCCGATCTGTTATGTAACGCTGGGGATGATCCAGGGGGCGTTATTTTGGGCTACCGGTCGTGAAGCGGACGTGGAAGAGGTCGCCTGCAAGGCGACCGGCGCGCCCGCTTGTGAATTCAAAGTATCGATTCAATAGAGTGGGGTAAGATGGGGGTGTGCGAGCGCCTTCGCCGCCCGCACACCC
>JALHUM010000064.1 GCA_022865905.1 Anaerolineales bacterium
CCCATGAAACACAAGAACCTTTGGCTGATCGTCAGCTTTTTACTGATCGCCAGCATGTTGTTAGCCTCCTGCGGTGGAGGAAAACCGGCCCAACCGAGCGTGTTACGCGTCTGGATCCAATGGGGCGATAACCCGCAGCAGCTCCAGGAGCTGTTCGACAAGTACACCGCGGAAACCGGCATCAAGGTCGAAGTGACCGCCCCCGTCGAGACAGACAAAATCCTGCCTGCGCTGACCGGCTCCGAGCCGCCGGATGTACTGATCCTGAGCGGCGGCGACCTGGTCAAGTCCTACTTCAAAGAAGGCCTGGTGGAAGAATTGACCAGCGCGATCCAAGCTGGCAATATTGACCTGAACGACTTCTTTCCTGCCCCGCTGGATCAATGCCAGATGGGCGGCAAGATCCTGTGCCTGCCCTGGGGCACCGACATGTACGCCCTGTTCTGGAACAAGGACATGTTCGAGGCGGCCGGACTGGATCCGGACACCCCGCCGGCGACTATGGAGGAACTGGCCGAGTTTGCTGACAAGCTGACCAAGGTCGGCGCGGACGGCACGATCGAGCAGATTGGCTTCTTGCCGGATCAGGCCTGGAGTCACATCGATCTCTATGTCCGCATGTTCGGCGGCTTCTGGTACAACGAAGACGGCACGCAACTGACCGCCAACAGCCAGCCGGTGATTGATGCACTGACCTGGCAGCAGCAGTTCTACACAAAATACGGTGCGGACGAAGTGCTGGCGCTTTCTTCCGGCTGGGCCGATGCGTATATGTCAGCTGACTACCCCTTCTACACCGGCAAGCTGGCGATGTACGTGGATGGCGAATGGATGACCGGCCCGAACTTCATCAGCGCCTTCAAGCCTGAAGCCAGCTACGGCGTGGCACCCTTCCCGCCGCCGGCCGCTCACCCGGAACGCGCCAACACGGCTGTCGTGCAAGGCACGGTGGCAGTCATCCCGGCCGGCGCAGCGGATAAAGAGGCCTCCGCCAAATTGATGGCCTGGATGATGTCGCCCGCAATCGTGGCGGAAGAGTTCTGCTTCAATGCCAATCTGCCGACCAGCATGAAGGCAGCCGAGGATCCCTGCTTCACCAGCAATCCCAAATTCAAGGTCTTCGTAGACCTGATGGCCAGCCCGAATGCGAAGTACATGATTACCACTCCGATCACGCTCGAACTCACCGATGCTTTTGGTCTGGTGGAGGAACAGGTGCTGCACACTGGCGCCGATCCGAAACCGCTGCTGGATACGCTCCAGGCGGACTTCGAGCCAAAACTGCAAGAGGCGCTCAAGTAAAAGTTTCACCGTGCAAGAGGGCGGTGGCAACGCCGCCCTCTTTTCCCAATGGACATTATTGAAATAAACCGCCAAGACACCAAGACGCCAAAAAGCGCTTTGGGTTCGCCAAGAGAAGCCCTTGGCGGCTTATTCATAATCCTTGGCGCTTTTGCGCCTTGGCGGTGAATAACCTTCTCTAATTACGGATAATGTTCGATACCCTCGCGAGGATGGATGGAGGACGACATGGAGGAACTACGAATGAACAGGAAGTGGATCTGGCCTCCCAGGTTACCGAAATGGAAGCATCGCGAACGCGTCAATTTCAGGATCGGGATGCTATTCCTGCTCCCCTGGACGATCGGCTTTCTAGCTTTCACCCTCTATCCAATGGTGGCCTCATTCATTTACAGTTTCAGCATTTATCACTCCAAGCAGCCGCTGGAATGGGTTGGCCTGCAAAATTATGCCGACTTACTGAAGGACAGCCTGTTCTGGCAATCCCTTTCCAATACAATCTACATGGTTGCCATTGGCGTGCCGCTGACGCTGCTGGCATCCTTCCTCTGCGCCGTGCTCCTGAACTTGAAGGTGCGCGGCCAGTCCATCTACCGTGTGATCTATTTCCTGCCCTCCATCGTCCCTACCGTAGCCAGCACCATCCTCTCGTTGTGGATCCTGAATCCGCAGACGGGCATCTTGAATACGCTGCTAGGCTACGCCGGGATCCAAGGCCCGAACTGGATGAGCAACCCAGAGTGGTCCAAACCGGGACTTGTCATGCTTGGTATGTGGGGCATGGGCGGCACCATCGTCATCTATCTCTCCGGCTTGCAGGATGTGCCGGTCAGCCTGCTGGAGGCCGCCGAGCTGGACGGAGCGAGTTGGTGGCAGCGCCTCTGGAACATCACGGTCCCGATGGTCTCCCCCATCACGCTTTTCAACCTGATCACTGGCGTGATTTGGATGTTCCAGTACTTTGCCCAGGCTTATGTCTTCCGCGGCAGCCATGGCCTCGGTTACCCGCTGAACTCGACCCTGTTCTACAGCGTCTACCTTTACCAGAATGCTTTTCTCTGGCTCAAGATGGGATACGCCTCCGCCATGGCCTGGGTGCTGTTCATCATCATCCTGATCTGTACGCTCCTGCTCTTGAAGGTCAGCGAGCGGTTCACCTACTACGCAGGCTAACGCCATGACTGCCAATCTTTCATCTCAATATCCTGAACGCCGTTTCCACGTTGAAACGGACGAGGAGCGGCGCAAACGTGGACAGGCTCGCAAAGCCCGTAACTTCATCAAGTCGCTGTTCAGCCACGCGGCGATCACCTTTATCGGGCTGTTCTTCCTGATACCGTTCTTATGGATGCTGATAACGGCTTTCAAATCGAGCGAAGATGTGTTTCATACGCCGCCGCGCTGGCTGCCGTATGATAACGTCCGCGTGGAGGTGAACGGGGAGCAGTTGCCCCTCTACAACGTCCAGACCGAGGCGGGCGTGAAGCAGTTGGCAGCCGTCAAGATCGTGGAGGGCGTCGGCACATTCGTAGACCCGGCCAACCCCGGCCAGGTGATGGAGTACGAGATCCAGCAGGGCGCGACCAAGATCGCCGAGCCGATCATGCACATCAGTTTCCGCTGGCAGAACTTCTCCGATGCGATGGCGCGCGGCAGCCGGCCAGGGGTCGGGGCCAGTTTCTGGGTCTATTTCAAGAACAGCCTGATCATCGCCTTCTTCTCGATTGTCGGCACGCTGTTCTCGAACACGCCGGTCGCCTACGCCTTCGCGCGGCTCAAATTTCCCGGACGCGATATCCTCTTCGTCCTCATCCTGTCCACCATGATGCTGCCCTTCCAGGTGACGATGATCCCGATCTACCTGTTTTTTAATGACACCCTGCACTGGGGGAACACCTTCCTGCCGCTCATCATCCCGACATTTTTCGCCAACGCCTACGATGTGTTCCTGCTGCGGCAGTTCTTCCGCACCATCCCTGAGGAGATGTGCGACGCGGCGCGCGTGGACGGCGCCTCCGAATGGCAGATCTTCACCCGCATCATCATACCGCTCTCGATCCCGGTGCTGGCCACGGTGACCGTCTTCACCTTCCTGTGGGCCTGGAACGATTTCACCGGGCCGCTGCTCTTCCTGACCAGCCCCAAGAACTTCACCATGGCGCTCGGCCTGCAGGATTTCCAGAGTCAACGTACAATGATCTGGAACCAACTGATGGCCGCCGCGACCGTCTTCACCGTGCCGATCGTCGTCGCCTTCTTCTTTGCCCAAAAGACCTTCATCCAGGGCATCAAGCTGACCGGCTTGAAGGAATGAGGCGATTCCGATTTACGATTTGTGATCTACGATTGTGTTTGAAATCTAATTGATGAGGAAAACCTATGACCATACCCACCAAAATCGTCGTTATCGGCGCGGGCAGTTCCGAGTTCGCCGAAAACACTTTCTCCAGCCTCATGCGCAGCAAAAAACTGCGCGGCAGCACCATGGCCCTGGTGGATCGCAATCCCGATTCACTCGACATTTGCAGGCGCCTGGCCGACCGCCTCAACCGCGAATGGGACAGCCGGATGACTTTCACCGTGCACACCCACCACCGCGAGGCACTTGAGGGCGCGGAGTTTGTCGTCTCAGCCATCGAGGTTGGGGCGCGGGAGGCCTTGTGGCGCAGCGACTACGAAATCCCGCTCAAGTATGGCGTCCATCAGCCATACGCCGAGAACGGCGGGCCGGGCGGGTTCGCCCACGCTGCCCGCAATGTCGGCCCGCTGATGGAAATCGTCCGTGACATGGAACGGGCCTGCCCGGACGCCTGGTTCATCAATTTTACCAACCCGATGATCCGCATCTGCGACGCGGTCAACCGTCACAGCAAGATCAAAGCGGTTGGTCTGTGCCACCAGATTTTCATCGGCTACGTCATGGTCGGCGTGGCCCTGGCGAAAGACCTCGGCTACACCGTCCCCGAAGGGCTGACAGGCATGGAAGCCTCCGTCACCCATTACGCTTTGCACGAACAAGTGCGGCGGCAGATCATCCCGCTGGTGGACATCCGCGCCGCCGGGCTGAACCACTTCTCGTGGATCCTCTCCATCCACGATAAGCGGACTGGCGAGGATCTTTATCCGCTCTTCCGCAAACGCTTCTTCGAATTGGAGCCAAAGTTCGAGCCGCTGACCCGCCGCGTTTTCGAAGCCTTCGACATTTTCCCCGTTCCTGGAGACACGCACCTGTGCGAGTACTTGCCCTGGCTGACTGACCCGGTCACCAAGCCCTGGGAAAAGTACGACATCAAGCTCTACGATTGGGACCTGATGGCCTCTCTGCGTGACTTCAGACTTGACCGCCTGAACGAGATGGCCAATGGCAACATGACCATCGAAGGCCTGCTGGATACCGACTCCGAAGGCGCGCTGGAGATGATCGAGAACGTGGCTGGTGCAGGTAACCACTACCACCTGGCCGCCAATCTACGTAACGTAGGGCAGGTTTCTAACCTGCCGCTGGGATGCACCGTGGAAACCCCGGTGATGGTGGATGGCGACGGCATCCATCCTGTCCATGTCGGCGCACTGCCTGAACCGGTTGCCGAACTTTGCCGCCGCGAGACGACCGTCGCCCAGCTATGCGTGGATGCGGCCGTCGAAGGCTCGCGCGAAAAGGCGCTGCAATGCCTGCTGCTCGACCCGGTCATTTCCGACATCGAAGTGGCGAAGCAGATCTTGGATGATTATTTGACTTCCTACAAAGAATACCTACCGCAGTTTTGGGAATAAGTCATGACCCTCAAATTCGCCATTAGCGGCGCCGGTTACATTGCCACAATCCACGCCCAAGCTATCAGGGCACAGAAGGATGCCGAACTGGTGGCAGTGGTAGAGATGTTCCCCGACAAAGCCGCTGCGTTCGCCAGAAAATTCGGGCTGAAGCGACAGTACAAGACTATCCTTGACTTGCTTGAAGAAGGCGATATAGACGCTGTGATTATCGGGACGCCTAACTTCATCCACACACCACAGGCATTTGTCGCGCTGAGAGCGGGCATTCATGTTATGGTCGAAAAGCCAATGGCGGTTGACGCCCGTGAGGCAAGGTTATTGTTGAAAACCAGCCAAAAGTCTGGCGCGCTGCTGATGGTGGCACACTGCTGGCGGTTCGATAAGGATGTGTTGTGGCTCAAATCAAAAGTCAGCAAGCTCGGAAAAATCATCCGCACTAAAGGCTATGGCGTGCACGTCAACTGGGGGCCGGCGGGTTGGTTCACGCAGAAGGCGCTGGCGGGCGGCGGCGCGTTGGCCGATGTGGGCATCCACGCACTGGATACCGCCCGTTTCCTGCTCGGCGACCCGCAGCCGGTCAGCGTGTATGCCAGGATCGGTACGTACTACAAGGATTTCGACGTGGACGATACCGACGTGATTATCGTCAACTGGGAAAACGGTGTGGTCTCGTACATCGAATCCGGCTGGTGGCAGCCACATGCAGACGGCCCCGAAGCAGCAACTCAACTGTACGGTACGCAGGGCTTCGGACAGTTGTTCCCAACAAGACTGGAACTACCGAACGTGAAGCAGGAGAAGCTGGATGTGATTGATCCGGGTTTTGCATTTCCTCGCGTAGAGCATTGCCCACAATCCATGTACGATGACCAGATGGCGTATTTCATAAAGTGTATCAAAACAGGTCAGACGCCTGTCCCTGGAGGAGCAGAGGGGTTGGTGAATATGAAAATCGTTGATGCGGCGTATAAGAGCGCGCTTGCCGGCAAGGTGGAAAGAATATAACACAAAGAGCACAAAGGAATTCTTTGTGTGACTTCGTGTCCTTCGTGTTTACACAGTACTGCGCCGAAGGCCTACTTGGTAAATATCTGAACCAAAACCCCATGATTTGCGAGCGATTCAGTGACAGCATGTTCAGAGATTTATGCAAGAAGCAGTAGAAAGGCTTTAGTATGAAAATTGCAGTCATCGGCGGAGGTTCAACCTACACCCCTGAGCTGGTCAGCGGTTTCCTCGAACGGGTCAAGTCATTGCCCCTGAAAGAACTCCGGCTGATGGACATCGACGCGGCGCGGCTGGAAATCGTCGGCGGATTCGCACAGAGGATGGTCACGGCGAAGGGCAATCCTTTCAAAGTCGTGCTTTCTACGAACCAGCGGGAGGCAGTCAGCGGCGCGGCCTACGTTATCACGCAACTGCGCGTCGGACAGATGCCCGCCCGCGTCACGGATGAATACCTCGGTAAACGTCACGGCCTGATCGGCCAGGAGACGACCGGCGTGGGCGGCATGGCAAAAGCGTTGCGTACTATTCCGGTTATTTTAGGCATCGCCAAAGATATGCGTGAAACCGCGCCGGGCGCATTATTGTTGAATTTCACCAATCCCTCCGGCCTGGTGACAGAGGCGCTCAATTGCTATGCTGTGGACGTTCCCGCTGTCGGTGTGTGCAACAGCGGCATCACCAGCAAGATGATGATGCTGGGTTCGCTCGGGGAGATCGTGGGTGGACCTGTCGAGGTGGGCCGTGTGGTGCTGCACAGCCTCGGCCTGAATCACTTAACCTGGTATCGCAGTCTGACCATTGACGGCGAGGAGATGTGGCCGAAACTTTTTCCAGCCTACCTCGCCCAACTGCGCAGCGAGGCGGAACCCGAATGGGATATTCAAACGCTCGAATCGCTTGGCATGATCCCCAATTCTTACTTACAATATTTCTACTATACAGATAAAAAACTCGGATCGCAGGAAAAGTGGCCGCCCTCGCGCGGCGAGGAGGTCCTCGAGATCGAGAAGGATTTGCTGCACCAATACGCCGACCCGGCTCTCACCGCCCCTCCTGCCGAACTGATGCTGCGCGGCGGCGCGTTCTATTCCACGCTGGCGACGCAGTTGATCGACTCGCATTACAACAACCTCGGCCTGGTCGAGATCGTCAACGTGCGCAACAACGGCGCGGTCAAGGAATGGCCCCCTGACTGGGTGCTGGAAATGCCCTGCAAGATAGATCGGGATGGCATCCATCCGCTGCCCGCCGAGCCGCTGCCTCCGGCCTGCTTCGGGCTGGTGGCGCAGGTCAAAATGTACGAACTGCTGACCGTCGAAGCCGCCGTCTACGGCGACCGGAAAGCGGCTTACCAGGCGCTGCTCGCCCATCCGCTGGGGCCAAAGGCGGATCAGGTGCAGACAGTGCTGGAGGATATGCTGGAAACAAACCGGCAATATCTTCCCCAATTTTGGAAGTAAAGCGTAAAACGTAATTCGCAAAGGGCAAGTTGCGTTTTACGCTTTACGAATTGCAGAAAGGAAAAACCATGCAACCTAATCCTGTTCTCAAGAAACTCGGTTATTCCGACACCGACCGCCTCGTCATCATCCACACCGATGACATCGGCATGTGCTTTGCCTCTGTGCAGGCCTACGCCGACCTGTGGGAATTCGGCGGCATTTCATCCGGCGCGATCATGATGCCCTGTCCCTGGGCAAAGGCCGCGGCGGACTATTGCAAGGCGCATCCCAGCGTGGACATGGGCGTTCATGCCACGTTGACCGCCGAATGGCAGACCTACCGCTGGAGTCCGCTCTCGACGCGCGACCCGGGTTCGGGTCTGACGGACGCAGACGGATTCTTTTGGCGTTCCTCGGAGGAGGCGCAGGCCCATGGCGACCCGGATGCCGTTCTAATGGAACTCCAGGCCCAGGTGCAGAAAGCGCTCGCCTGGGGCGTGGACGCGACCCACGTGGACACGCACATGGGCGCGGTGGCGCATCCGAGGTTCATCGGCGCATATCTCCAGGCGGCCACGCAGCACCGCCTGCCAGCCATGATCCCGCGCGGCAACGCTGCAGTCTACACAGAGATGGGACTGGACGCCGAAACCGCGGCTGGTTTCGCAGCCTTCACGCAACAGTTGGAAGAGCAAGGCATGCCGCTGGTGGACGCGCTGGTCTCCATGCCGCTCGACCAGCCGGAAGGCCAGATCGAGATCGCCAAGAAACTGCTCGGCGAAATTCCTGCCGGCGTAACGCATTTCTTATTCCACCCCTCGGTTGACACGCCCGAACTGCGCGACATCTGTCCCGACTGGCCCAGCCGCGTGGCAAATTACCACACGTTCATGAGCAAGGAGATCAAGGATTTCCTGAAGAATTCTGGCATCGTTGTGATAGGCTATCGTGATTTGAGAAAAATATTGAGAAAAGAGTGAACCATCCACATCACTCGTCACCCGCCACCCGTCACTCGCACCAGGAGCAAAAATGACCGCCATTGCCCCAACCGCCTTCAAGACCAGTTTCAAAACCCGCATCCTGTACACCCTTTCAAGCCTGGGGGTCTCGATCCCGGTGGAAGCCATCTCAGGCATCATCGCCTTCTACATCGTGGACGTGAAGAATCTGCCCGCCCAGTGGTTTGCCACCTTCTTCATCTTCTACACGATCTACAACGCAGCGAACAATCCGGTGCTTGGCTACTACTCCGACCGGACGAAATCCCGCTGGGGGCGGCGCATCCCTTACATCCTGTTCAGCGGCTTGCCCTACGTGCTGACCTTCGTGCTGCTCTTCATGGCGCCATTCGACGGGAAAACCAACCCGCTAGCCTTGCTCGTCTACTTCGGTGTGATCATTGTTGTTTGGGAGGGCCTGTATACCGCCCTGGCAACCGGCTATTATTCCCTCCTGCCAGAGATGTTCGATAATTACCAAGAGCGGACAGACGTAGCCGCCAAGATGAACATCTTCCAGACGGTCGGCTTGATCGTCGGCGTGGCGCTGCCGCCTATTCTCTCCGTCTGGCTGGGCTGGAGCTGGATGGCAGTCCTGCTCGGGGTGATCGCCGGTGTCACGATCTATCTTGGCATCCCCGCCATGTTCGAGGAAAAAGCTTCGCAGGAACAGGCTGCTTTCCCGTTCATGGATGCGCTCAAAGCCACGTTCATCAACCGCAGTTACGCCACCGCTGCCGCCGCCCAGGCCATGCGCTTCTTCGGCACCGGCATCTTGCAAATGGGGATGATGTTCTACATGAAATACAGCCTCAAGGTGGGCGAAGACAAGGCGACCATCATCTTCGGAATCGCTTTCCTGGTCGCGGCGCTGATGCTCTATCCCTGGCGACAACTCGTTGCCAATAAGACCGATTCGCGCACCACCCTGATCCTCGCCAACCTGGTCATGATCGTGGGCGTCATCCCGCTCGGACTGGGCACTTCCCTGTTGATGGCGATCATTGCCGCGGTCATCATCGGCATTGGCCTCTCCGGCTTGATCCTCATCGGCGATGTTATCGTAGCAGAAGTGATAGACGAGGACGAGCTCAAGACCGGCCACCAGCGCGCCGGCATGTACTTTGGCATGACCGGTTTTATCATCACCCTGGGCGGGATGCTCGTGGCGGGCGTCTTCGGCTGGATGATGCCGCACTTCGGTTACGATACCCTGCTGGATGTCCAGCCTGTTTCGGTGGACCTGGGCTTTCGTCTCTTCCTGACCATCCCGCCTATCATCGGCTTCCTGCTGGCCATCCTAGCGCTATATTTCTATCCGATGCATGGCAAGCGGTTGAAAGAGATTAAAGACGCGCTTGCCGCCAAAGAGAAGAAATGACATCTTCCACCCGTCGCAAGTCACCCGCCGCACGTCACCCGTCACGTGTCTCCCGTTATTTTCTAGGCGTAGACGTTGGCGGGACGAAAACCCACGTCCTGATCGCCGACGAGACTGGCCAGGCAGTCGGTTTTGGAAAAGGCGGCTGCGGCAGCCACGAGATGATGGGTTATGATGGCCTGACCGCCACAGTTCAGAGTGTCCTCAGCCAGGCCCTGGAGATGACCGGCATCCGCGCTGACCAGATTTCCGGCGTGGGCATGGGTATCGCCGGCTACGACTGGCCCAGCCAGAAACAGGAGCACCTCGACGCCATCGCCCTGCTCGGCCTGCGCGCCCCGCTGAAAATCGTCAACGATGCCGTGCTGGGCATCGCGGCTGGCTCGGCGGAGGGCTGGGGCATCTCGGTGGTGAGCGGCACCGGCTGCAACTGCCGCGGCCTGAGCAAAGACCACCAGTGCGAGGGTCGCGTGGTGGGCGGCGGCGGATACTGGTCCGGCGAGGCGGCGGGCGGTTTCGACATCATTTATCGAGCCATGCGCGCCGTCACCTTCGAGTGGGTCAAGCGCGGCCCGGCTACCACCCTTACCCCGGCCTTCATCCAGCACCTCGGCGCTAAGGATTTGGACGACCTGATCGAAGGCATCTATCTCATGCGCTACGGTTTCGACCCCAGCATGGTGCTGCTCTTCTTCCAGGTCGCCGCGCAGGGCGATCCGGTCGCCCTGGACGTGCTGCGCTGGGCTGGCGAGGAATTGGGCGGCATGGCGGTCGGCGTGGCCAATCAACTCGAATTGCAGAACGAGACTTTCGATGTGGTGCTGATCGGCAGCCTGTTCGACGGTCACCCGCTGTTACAGGAAGTTCTTGGCGAAACCATCCATAAGGTCGCGCCCGGGGCGCGGCTGGTACGGCTGAACGTCCCGCCCGTCGTCGGCGGCGTGTTGCTCGGCATGGAGGCGGCTGGCGTGGACTTTCACGACAAGCGTGAGCGGCTGATTCAATCCACGGCTAAATTCCTGAACAACTGCGAGAAGGAGTGAGCCATGCAAATTGGTTATGCTCGAAATGTTATAACGCCCGGTCTTGACAAACCGGTGTATCTTGCCGGATTCGGCCAGAACCGCCGCGCCGAGACGATCCACGACGAACTGACCTCCCGCGCCCTGGCGCTGCGGGACGAAAACCAGACCCTTGTCCTGGTCGCGCTGGACGTGATCGGATTCTTCCGCCAGGATGTTTACGATGTTATCCGCCGCGTACAAGAACAGACTTCTGAAGTTTCTAAAACTTCGAAAGTCTCACCCCAAATCATCATGGCCTCTATCCATAACCACCATGGCCCAGACACAATGGGGCTGTGGGGACCGGACACGTCTCACTCCGGCGTTGACCCGGAATATATGGATTGGTTAAAAGACAAAACTGGTGCGGCCATCCTTTCCGCGTTGAACAATATGAAACCTACCAGCGGCGTGAAAGCGACCTCCGTCCACGTGCCCGGCCTGGCGAAAAATGCCAGAAACCCGGAAATTGTGGATGATGAACTGGTCTTGTTACAATTCCTGAACACGGATAACTATCCACTGAGCACTGTTTTTAACTTTCCCTGCCACCCTGAAGTTTTATGGGAACACAACCCACACATCACAGCTGATTACGTCTGCGCGCTGCGCCGCGAAGTGGAAGCCGCGACCGGCGCGCCGTGCATCTTCTTCGCGGGTGCATTGGGCGGCATGATGACACCCGACGTGAAAGATCATTCCTTCGAAGAGGCTGAGTTCATGGGCAAGCGGCTGGCAGAGGAAGGTCTCAAAGCCTTGGAAAGTGCAGCCATCAGCCATCTGCCATCGGCCATTAGCATCCAAAAGAAGGAAGTTTCTGTAAAACTGACCAACATCCTTTTCAAATTCGCCTTTGGGCGCAAACTACTGCCGGATGCGCGCGATAAACGCGGTTACATCACCACTGAGGTCAACCTACTGAAGATCGGTCCACTTTGGTTTGCCACAATCCCCGGCGAGCTGCTGCCCAAACTTGGCATGGAATTGAAAGCTGAAATGCGAAAAGCAGGTGCGGAAGTGGCGGGCATCATCAGCCTCGCCAATGACGAGCTGGGCTACATCCTGCCGAAGGAAGAGTTCCGTTATCCGCTCAACCCCCTCAATCCCGGCAAACATTACGAAGAGACCATGTCCATTGGCAAGGAGATGGGGCCGACGGTCATGCAAGCCGTTCGCGAACTGCTCCAACCATAAATCACTCGTCACTCATTACTCGTAACTCGTTTCTCCCCTGGAGGTTATGATGTCCGAACTCGCTATTCTTGGCGGCCCAAAAACCCGTACCGAACCCTACCCGGCCTGGCCGGTCTGGGACGAACGTGACATCCAAGCTGTGACCGCCGTGATCAAGTCCGGTCGCTGGGGCGGCCACCCTTACCCCGGCCCGCAGACCGCCGAATTCGCCAAACGCTTTGCCGAGATGCAGGGCGGCGGTTACGCCATCCCAATGGCCAATGGCAGTGTGACCATGGAAGTGGCCCTGCGCGCTGCCGATATCGGCTGGGGCGACGAGGTCATCGTTCCGGCCTACACCTTCCAGGCTACCGCGGCTGCGCCGATGGCTGCTGGGGCGATCCCGGTCATCGTGGATGTGGATCTTGATACCTACTGTCTCGACCCGAAAGCCGCTGCCAGAGCCGTCACGCCGAAGACGAAGGCTATCCTCCCCGTCCATCTCGGACATCAAATGGCGGATATGGATGCCCTCATGGAACTGGCTGAAAAGCATAACCTGATCGTGGTCGAGGATTGCGCCCACGCCCACGGCGCGAAATGGCGCGGGCGCGGCGCAGGGACTATCGGTCACTTCGGCTCGTTCAGCCTTCAATCCTCGAAAACGCTGACCGCCGGCGAGGGCGGTGTGCTGTTGTGTCGCACGCCCGAACTGGCCGCTAAAGCCGCCAGCATCATTGACTGCGGCCGTTCGCATCCGGGCGGCGGAGAGGAAATAGGCTCGGACTTCCTGATGGGCGCGAACTATCGCATGACTGAGTTCCAGGCTGCGTTGGCCCTGATTGGCATCCAACGCTTCCCGGAGCAAGCCCGCCAGCGCGAGGAAATGGCCGCTTACATGGACGAGGCACTCTCCGAAATCCCCGGCGTGCGTGTGCTCAAGCGCGACCCGCGCCATACTACCCGCTCGTTCTATCGCTACATGTTCGCCATAGACCCGCAGGTTTTCGGCGTGGAGCACGATGTGCTTTGCGCCGCCCTGGACGCCGAGGGCGTGGATTGTTGGATGGGTTACGAGGCCATGCACCATTACACCCTGTTCCAGCCGGGCAAGTCACGGCTGGCCGTGCCGGATGCCTTCCCGCAGTATTTTCAATTTGACAAGATGCACCTGCCGGTGGCTGAACGCGCCTGCGAGCACGAAGCCGTCTGGTTGGACGAGGCCATCTTCCGGTGCGGAAGGATAGGCGTGGATGACGCTGTGGCTGCCATCAAGAAGATCCAGCGCAACGCGCAGGAACTGGCAAGGACCGCCGAGGAACTGCGGCGGCAGTATGGAAAATAAGGAGCAATCCCATGACTGCGAATCAACCCAAGCTATCCTTTGGCCGTGTTTCTCTCTACAGCATGGCCTCGCTGGGGCTGAACATCCTCGGCATCACCATCGGCACCTGGATACTCTATTTCTATGCACCGCCGCCGGATTCTGGACGAACCGCTTATATTCCAGCGGCATTGTTCGGCGTCCTGATGATGATCGCCAGCCTGTGGGACGCGGCCATTGACCCGTTCATCGGCCACTGGTCCGACACGCTGCGCTCACGCTGGGGCCGCCGCCGCCCGTTCCTGATGTTCGCCGCGCCATTCGTGCTGCTCGGCGCGATCCTCGTCTGGACGCCGCCTGGCGGGAGCAATTATGTCGTCAACGCAATATATTTGATGGTCATCGTCCTGATGTACCACTCCGCCTACAGTCTGGTCGGCATTCCCTACGACGCCACGCTGCCCGAAATGGCGCCGGATGCCAAAGCCCGCGTTGGCCTTTCGTACTGGAAGTATGCCTTTGGCGTGATTGGGGTGCTGATTGGCTCTATCCTCTCTGGCTTGCTCTTTAGCAGCATCGGTCCGCTGGCGATGGGCGCGGCCGTCGGCGTCATCGCAGTAGTAACTTTCTATCTGACGCTGCTTGGCCTGCGCGAAACCGAGCGTCCGGTCGGCGAACCGATGAAGGCCATCGAAGGCCTCAAAGCCACCTTCCAAAACAAGCAGTTCCTGATCATTTTCTTCTCCACGCTTTTCGTACACATGGCCTACATGATGGTGCAGGCGAACTTCCCCTACTTCGTCACGCTTGTCCTCGGCGGCAGCGAAGGCGACGTGAGCCTCTACCTGGGCGGCCTGATCATCTTGATGGCGATTACCGGCCCAATCTGGTCGCTATTGAACAAGAAACTCTCCCAGCGAACTCTGCTCAACATTACCATGCTCGGCCTGGCGGTTTCATTTGGTCTCGGGTTTTTCGTCGGGGGAGTACCTGGCCTGCCCGTCACGATCCAGGCGATCATCTTCCTGCTGCTGGTCGGGCTGACGCTCGGCGGGTACTTCATCGTTGTCTACGCGATGATGGGCAACGTGGTGGACTATGACGAGATGCGCACCGGCCGCCGCCGCGAGGCCATCTATTATGGCACGTTCTCCTTTGCCAACGGCCTCGGTATCGCTGTCGGGACCCTGATCCTGCCGCTGCTTCTCCAGACATTCGGCTACACCCGCGCCAATCCGCTTGGCGTGCGGCTGGCGTTTGTCGCCATGGCTGCGTTCATGCTCATCGGGTTTGTCATCTTTCAGAAGTACCGCCTGGGCGACACACCGGAGGAGACGCGCCGGAATATGAATCTACCGTAGGGCGGGTTTCTTACCCGCCGCCGATGGCCGGTATAGAAACCGGTCCTACGAGGCTGTAATGGAAAAATCTAATATTCTTAGCGCTGGCGTTGCCCGCCGCAGCATTTCCCCACCAAAGGGCATTTTCCTGATCGGCTATGGCGACCGGACGAAAGGCAACCTCGGCGTCCACGACGACCTGACC
>JALHUM010000065.1 GCA_022865905.1 Anaerolineales bacterium
ACAGAGAAGGCCATGAACATGCATATATTGGTCACCAACGATGACGGCGTACAAGCGCCGGGACTGCTGGCGCTGACGCTGGAAATGCGGGCTTTGGGCAAGGTTACCGTTTTTGCCCCGGATCACAACTGGTCGGCCTCGTGGCATGTCAAGACGATGGACCGCCCGCTGCGTGCCCGTGAAGTTTTGCTGGCCGATGGCACCTCCGCCCTGACGACCGACGGCGCTCCCTCCGACAGCGTGGCGCTGGCCCTGC
This sequence comes from Anaerolineales bacterium, assembly GCA_022865905.1. Lineage (GTDB taxonomy): Bacteria > Chloroflexota > Anaerolineae > Anaerolineales > Villigracilaceae > CG2-30-58-95. Next base: position 257 of record JALHUM010000065.1, read on the forward strand.
TGGGCGTGGTGAAAGAGAAGATTAACCTGGTGGTTTCGGGCATCAACCCGCACGAAAATATCGGCCACGATGTGACCTACTCCGGCACAGTGACAGCGGCCATGGAGGCGGTCATCGGCGGCGTGCCGGGCATTGCCGTTTCGCTGCACGCCCCGGAGAATCACCAAGACGTTTTGGATTACAGCACGGCTGCAAGAGTCGCCCGGCGCGTCGCCCAAAAAGTAATGGAAAATGGCCTGCCGGAAGGGGTGCTGCTGAACGTCAACGTGCCGTATCTGAAAGAGGCTGAAATCAAGGGTTACATGATCACCCGCCAGGGATTGCGCCTCTACCGCGACGCGCTGGACGCCCGCAAGGACCCGCGCGGCCGCCCATATTACTGGATCGGCGGCGACTTCCCAACCGGCGTTGATGAGCCTGGAACCGACTTTGGCGCGATAAGAGCTGGCTACGTATCCATCACGCCGCTGCAACTGGATTTGACGGCACGCGAGGCGATGGAGGAGATGAAAAAGTGGGAATGGTTGTAAAATAGTTTTGGAGGAACAATATGCCCAAAAATCCCCTTGCTGAAGTATTTGGCTTTCCTGTGAGCGCGATGTCGGAAATTGCTGTCAACCACCGAAATAACCGCCTATGCCCATTTCACAATTCCTCGGGCCCCAATTGCACAAAGGCAAGTGTGGATAATCCTTTGGGTGTATGCAGTATCTACCAAGGGAATAGCATTGTTGTGACGTGTCCTGTACGCTTCCGGCAAGACTTCAAGATACTTTCAGATGCAGGACGTTTTTTCTTTGGGGACAAGAAATTCGTCGCTCTAACCGAAGTTCGCCTTAACGACAAGGCTGGAAAGTCTGCGGGTAACATGGATATTGTTCTGGCCGTTCTGGACAGCAATGGTAAAGTGCTCGATTTTGGAACCATTGAAGTCCAGGCTGTCTACATTTCGGGTAATGTACGAAAAGTTTTTGATGCCTATATCAGTGATCCCAATACCAATTACATGATGGAATGGCCCGCCAAGAACTATCCAAAACCAGATTACCTTTCATCATCGCGGAAAAGACTGGCACCGCAATTAATTTACAAGGGCGGAATTCTGCATCAATGGGAAAAGAAAATGGCGGTTGTTGTCCATCGCGGCTTTTTTGAGGAACTGCCCGATCTAGAAATTGTCAACCAAGAACGAGCCGAGATTGTTTGGTTGGTCTATGATTTGAATCCAGACGATAAAACCGGCTCTTTTAACTTGCACCTTTCACAAGCCCGATACACGATGTTTGATGTTGCTCTAGAGAGAATCATTACGCCCGATACAGGAGACGTAAATATTTTCACTAGGACATTGGAAACGCGCATCAAGAACGGTAAATTGTTCGGGAATCCCCCTTCTATTTTGGTAGAGCCAACCGTTGAACCAATAGAGTATGACAGATAAATCTATTCGCGAGCAACTAGCCTTATGGACTGACACAACACAGGTGATAAATGTTGCGTCTGTACCACAACGAAGTCCATTCCGATATCCAGGAGGAAAAACCTGGCTGGTTCCACGTATTCGGCAATGGCTAGCAAGCATTCCCAAACCGAAGCACTTTATTGAGCCATTCGCTGGAGGTGCAATTGTAGGCTTGACAGTTGCTTTCGAAAAATATGCCGATGAAGTGATTCTTGTTGAAAAGGACGAACAAGTAGCGGCTGTCTGGCGTACGATTATTAACGATAATGGTGGAGCGCTATGGCTTGCTGAAAAAATTATTCAATTTCAATTATCCCCAGATTCTGCAAAGGAATTACTGGCACGAAATTCCCGAAGTATCCGGTTGAAAGCATTTCAAACTGTTGTTCAGAACCGTATCAGCCATGGGGGGATTCTGGCCCCCGGTGCAGGCGCTTTGAAGCATGGTGAAAACGGGAAAGGGGTTCTATCTCGTTGGTATCCCGAAACACTTAAACGTAGAATACTGGATATTTCCCATCTAAAAGAAAAGATACGATTTGTTCAAGGAGATGGAATAGAGATTATTCATAAGTACAAAGATGATATCAATGCTGCTTTTTTTATTGACCCTCCTTATACTGTGTCAACAAAGAAAGCCGGAACACGATTATATAAATATCATCAACTTGACCATGAAAAACTTTTTCATGAAGTCAGTCAGGTAAAAGGAGATTTCTTAATAACGTATGATGATGCTGAGGAAGTTCGAGCTTTGGCGCGGAACTATAGGTTAGAGACACGTACTGTGGCAATGAGTAACACCCACCATGCGACCATGAATGAATTATTGATAAGTCGTGATCTTCACTGGCTTGGAATAGAGCAATAATTTTGGAGGTTAGAGGAAAAATGTATATCGCATCTGAACAACGTTATGAAAATATGAAATACAATCGCACTGGCCGCAGCGGATTGAAGCTGCCAGCCATCTCGCTTGGCTGGTGGTACACCTTCGGCGGGCTGGATGTACTTGAGAATGGACGCTCCATCGCCCGGCGAGCCTTCGACCTGGGCGTGACGCACTTCGACCTGGCCAATAACTACGGTCCGCCGCCCGGCTCGGCCGAGGAGACCTTTGGCAAACTGTTGAAGCAGGACTTTGCCCCTTACCGTGATGAATTGGTCATCTCGACTAAGGCGGGGTACGACATGTGGCCCGGCCCTTATGGCGAATGGGGCTCGCGCAAGTATTTGCTGGCCAGCCTCGACCAATCCCTCAAACGGATGGGGCTGGAGTATGTGGACATCTTCTACCACCACCGCCCGGACCCCGAGACGCCGCTGGAAGAAACCATGGGCGCTCTCGACGCGGCCGTACGCCAGGGCAAAGCGCTCTACGTCGGCGTCTCGAACTATTCGCCGGAACAGACTCGCCAGGCGGCCAAAACTTTGCGCGAACTGGGCACGCCCTGTCTGATCCACCAGCCGCGCTACAGTATGCTCGACCGCTGGGTGGAGGACGGCCTGCTGGATGTGCTGGAAGAAGAGGGCATCGGCTGCATCGTTTTTTCGCCGCTGGCCCAGGGTCAGCTGACCAACCGCTACCTGACTGGCATCCCCGACGGGGCGCGCGCCAGCAAGACGGAACGTGTCTGGCTGACTCCCGATACCGTTAAGGAAAACCTGCCAAAAGTAATCAAATTGAATGAGATTGCAGAACGACGCGGACAGAAGCTTTCCCAAATGGCGCTGGCCTGGGTGCTACGCAAACCGCAGGTCACCTCAGCGCTAATCGGGGTGAGCAGCGTCGGGCAGTTGGAAGATAATCTCATCGCGCTGAACAATCTATCCTTCTCAAAAGAAGAATTGGTAACAATCGAGAAAATTCTCGAGGTGTGAACGATGACCCCCACATTTGTTTCTCACCCCAATTTGCATGCCTTCCATGCCCAGGTTTGGGACGTCACCCGCCAAATCCCGCCGGGTAAGTTTGCTACCTACGAGCAGATCGCTGGTCTCATCCCACCGCCCGGCGATATGGACCCCAAGGCGTACCTAGCCTTCGGCCCGCGCTGGGCGGGGTCGGCGATGGAGGAGATGAAAAAGTGGAAATGGTAACCGCAGCGTTACGCGACATTTTGCTCGACCATGCCGGGCGTTACCCGGCCATGCAAATGCAGGATGTTTACAAACTGTTGCACCAAGCCGCTCTAGGGAGCGGACACGCCGTCCGCGACGAGCAGGCAGCGCGTGACTGGCTGGAGCGCGAACTGGTGGAAATGGGTGATGGCTCCGACGAGCCGCTGCTCGACCCCATCTCGCCGTCTGGACAGATCGTACGCGTCCATCTACGGCCGTACCTGCGGGCGGGGCGGAAGCCTGAAGCGCTGCTGCACGCCTTCGTCCGCACAGCCAATGAGTTCCGAGGGTCGAAGGGAAAGCTCAAGCAATATGGCGCATCCACGGCGCGAATGGCGATAAAAGGATGGTTGCCTTTTGCACGCCGCGAGGTCGAGTTATTCTTCGCAGAGATAGAGAAGCTGGGATTTCCAGCCGTGCAGCATTCGGAAACCTACAAGCGGGCGTATAGGCCGGCTTACCGGGTAGTTGCCAGAGAATACCTGCTGGCCGATAAAGATTTGATAGAGGTGGAGGTACATGACTGATCACTTTGTTTCCCTTCGTGATCCCAACGTTTACAATACACTTGTCTGGGAGATCGTCCGCCAGATCCCGGTGGGCAAGGTTGCCACTTATGGTCAGATTGCAGCCATTATCCCGCCGCCGGGCGGCATGGACGCCAAAGCTTACCTGGCCTTCGAGGCGCGCTGGGTCGGCGGGGCGATGGCCGCCTGTCCGCCAAACGTGCCCTGGCAACGGGTCATCAATGCCCAGGGCAAGATCAGCCTGCGTCCGGGCGCGGAGGAGCAGCGCTGCCTGCTCGAAGCCGAGGGTGTGGAATTCGATGAGCGCGAGCGGATTGACTTGCACCTCTTTGGCTGGCAGGGGCCGTCCGCCGAGTGGCAGCAGACGCATAGCTTGCTGGCCATTCCCAAGAATGATGACAAGCAGTCCCGGCTGTTCTAATCTAAGACCACGTTCCCTTCGAGGGAACGGGTTCGTCTCATTTTCCGGCCAATTCCACCACCAGCATATCCAGCGCTAGGTCGAGCGGAACCTGGCCGGTTTTTGCCTCTTCGTCAATTGCTAACAAACGATGATAGACGGCTTCAAGCGCGGACATCGAAAACTGCCGCGCCTGATCGTAGACTTTCTGCGCCACGTAAGAGTGTATACCCAAGGCCTTTTCAACTTCTTTCTGACTTCCCCCTGATTCGATCACCTCACGCGCCAGCAGCAGCAGCCGGAACTGGCGGATGACCATGCCCCACAACGAGAAAGGGGCTTCGCTTTCGAGCAACTGGTGGAGCATCTTTTGCGCCTTCTGGCCGTTTCCAGTGCCCAGAGCATCCACCAGGTCAAAGACGCTGCCCTGGGCGCTCACGATGCTAACCTGCTCCACGTCCGTGGCGCTGACGGGGCGCGCGTAGTTGACATAGGTCAGCAGCTTCTTGATTTCCTGAGCAGCAATGCCGGTATCCTCGCCGACCATCTCCGCCAAGCGCCCGGCAGCCTGGCCTTCGATCTTGCCGCCTTGCTTGTTCGTCTCCTGCTGGATCCAGCCCGTCATTTCCCAGCGTCTGGGCATCATGCAGACCAGGATTTTAGCTTTTCCCATGGAAGACCTGGCCCATTTCATCAACCAGTGATCATCTTTGAGAAAATCGTATTCAGCCAGGGCCAGGGTTGTGGTCGGCGGCAGGTTTGCCAGAAGCGTGTTGAATTTCTTGCGCAAGCTTGGGAATGAAAAAGCCGCGACGGGATGGGCCAGGATCACCAACCGGCGCGCTGCCAGGAATGGGATGGCGTTGACCGCCGTGTTCAGCGCTTCGAAATCCAGCCCGGCGTGGCCGTCGAATTTGGCGATGTTCATCTCCGCCGTAGACGGGTCGCCCATCGCCGCCCGAAGCTCGTTCAGGTGGCTGGCGATGGCAAATTCGTCCGTGCCGTGCAGGAGGATGATAGAGGAGGATTCAGACATTTTCAAACACGGAGGTCAAAAAGAAACACAAAGTTCTAACCCTGAGTTATCACGCGATGGATTGTGAATCCCCGAACTGCAGGGGTGAACATCCCAAAGCGGACGGGGAAAATGTCCACGATGGACATGCCTTCGGGGTCGCCGGAGGTCGTGACGCGGGCCTGGATGGCAGGCCCCAGCGGCTGGCTGAGGATGAGACCCAGCGTTGCCAGGGCGATGGCAAGCGGCAGGCGGTCAACTTTCTCGCGCCTGGACCTGGCGCCGGCCATCCCCAGCCAGGCCAGCAGACCAGCGATAAAGCCCGAGGCGACCACGTTCGTGCCGCAGTTGGCATGGATGGCCAGATGACGCTCGCCTGCGTGCATCCGGGTCAAGGCTTGGATGACCGCCTCGCGCAACTCCTCGGTGGGCACCTCACCCAGGATCCAGAATCCGCCCGGGCTGGAATAACCAGCCAGGGGTTGATAGGGGAAGCGCTGCGAGAGGATGTTGATAGTGGCATGTTCGAGTCCGTGATTGCGGCGGACGCGGGAGATGAGAGGAATGTCGAGGTTTGTCATGCTGGCCTCCAGTCGCCGGGTTGAGGAGATTATACACGCAAATAAAAAATCCTCCCGCAGGTTCTGAACGTGCGGGAGGATGTGCCGGTGATGCTAATCTGCCGCAGCGGGAGCCGTTGCGGTAGAGGGAACAGTCGTGGCTTGCAAGAAGCCAATGTACATCAAGATTACACCCACCAGCTCGGACAAGTAGAGCACGTCCGCTAGGCCCAACTTAACGAACGAGCCGGCCATGGCCGGGGCCAATGCACCAGCTGCGATCAGCACGTTGCCGATCATGCGGTTGAACAGCACACGCTTGCGCCAGAAGATATATGCCGAGTAGATCGCCCCGCCGACCAGCATGATCGTGCCGTAGAGGTTGAGAAGGATGGTCAGGGTGATGATCAGGCCGCCGCGCGTCAGGATGGCCTTGTACTGGGACGAGATGGCCTGCGTCACGCTGTAGGAGGCCGCGCCCGGCGCCAGCGAGGCAAGCAGGATCAGGGTCGCGGCCAGCAGCGAGACGGCGGCCAGGATGCCGGTCAGGGTCCAGGCCACGCCGCGCCGTCGGATAAGCAGGTGTACTGTCCCCTGTCCCAGCCAGGCAGCGGTCAACATGGCACCGCTCAAGTACCAGAGCTTGAGCACCAGGCCGCTGAAGGTCAGGCCCAGGATGACCTCGGCCAGCGTACCCAGCCCGTACCACAGCAGGCCGATGGTCCACATCAGCAGGTGCGGGCCGCGCCGCAGCAGGTAACGGCGGAAGACGGCTGCAGCGAAGGCGAACGTGACCAGGGTGGAAAGAACGGGAATGTAGTGCATGGAACCCCCAAAAAGTATTTACGCGCCGGGAATCGGGCCCAGCACGGATAGACCGACAAGTACAAGCGTGGCCAGCAAAGCCATGAGCAGCAGGACTAATAGAACAGGTATCAGTCGTTGCAGCCAAACCGGAGGATTAGAGCGCTGGCTCTTCATCGGTGATTGTTCTCAAATGCTTGATAGGTTTCAAGCAGCGATAGCAAGATTTGGTCAGTAAAGGCATGTACCCTGTGGAGCATCTCTCCCCAGGCTGCGCCGGAAGGGATCTTGGTCTCTTGGTAGACGGCCACCATTGACTCTAGCAGCGCGTTGCGGAAAAAGAGAAAGGCCCGCGCGGCATCAATACTGTCCAGGTTGTAGCGACGGCCGCGCAAAGCATATTCGTAGCCTATCGAACGTGCCTCGGCGATAGCATCCTCGCCCTCGGAGGCGAGATAGTTCGCCAGCCCCTGCACAAGGACTCGGCCGCTCATGCGATATTGGCGGCGGGCTTCGTCGTCGAGTTTTTGGTACCACGGCTGGGCTTCCAGGTGGCCTTCGCTGATCTGAAAGCGC
>JALHUM010000066.1 GCA_022865905.1 Anaerolineales bacterium
CTATGAGGGCAAGGTGGGCGGAGAAGGATTCGAACCTCCGAAGGCTTCTGCCAACTGATTTACAGTCAGTCCCCTTTGGCCACTTGGGTATCCGCCCGCTATTCAATTATTCTAGTAGTCTTTTCATCTACTAGTCGCTTAGTCTCATCAGGCGACTATGAGACTAACCGACTAAGAGACCAAGCGACTAACATGGAGCCGACGACGGGAATTGAACCCGTAACCTACCACTTACAAGGCGGTTGCTCTGCCGATTGAGCTACGTCGGCATCGGGTGTTCTGCCGATTAAGCGGGGGAATTATACCAAAGGCTAACCGCCCATACAAGGTTAACATTCAACTTTCGCTCCCCGGCTCATGGCTTCAGGGCGACCGGCGTGGGAGTTTATCAGGATTCGTGGTGCTCGTCAAGCGGCTTACGGCCTTGCCTCGACTAACAAATCCACGCGGTCAATTGGAGATCCGAGGCTGGAAACCGTAAAATCGAATGGCAGGCTTACTCCACCGGCCACCGGCGTTGCGGATTCCCAGCGCCGCAGGCCGACCACATTCCCTTGTGCATCGTAGGCGACGCCTAGGATCCAGAGCGTGTTGACCTGCCCATCCAGCATCAGCGGCATGGCCTGACCGGTGACCTGCGCCGTCCGCCCGGCCCAATCCACCCGCACCAGCGTATTCTGCAGGGATATGGGCAGGTAACGCGTATCGTCGGTGCGCAGGCGGATGGCGGTCAGGATTTGGGCGCGGGGAGCAGCGTCCGCTGGAATCGGTGCTGGAAAGAAGGCTGCAACCGGCATTACCTTTCCTGCCGGGAGGATGTTCAACAATCCAAAGGCGACCTGGCTGCCAATTTCCTGCCCGGAGCCGCCCAGCAAAGTGAACTGCACCGAGAGATTTTCTATCGTCTCGGCGTAATCGTTCTGGACGAGCGCGAAACACCAGCCGCCGCCCTCAGCGGTCGGCCAGCAGCGCGCTTGCAGGATCGCCAACGGGACCGGTGTGGGCGTCGGCTCGCCGGAAGTGTTCCCGCCGAGGGGGATTCTTAGAATCGTGCCGACCGGCATGGCATTGGCTGAGATGCCCGGATTGGAGGCTATCAGGTCGTCCAGGCGCACGTCGAAGCGCGCCGCGATGCCGCTCAACGTATCCCCGGCGACGACGGTGTAGGTGATCGGTGTCGGTGTGGGGAGTACGATCTCGGTCAGCAGCGGGATCAGAGTCGGCGTGTGGGCAAGGGTAGCGGTCTTGTAGGGGCGCGGGCTGCCGAACGGTGTGGCAGGCACCAGGTCCGTTCCTTCATCTTCGCTCAGGGCAGGTTTGCCTACGCAGGCAGTCAATCCCAGCAAGAGGGCGATCAGAAAAGCGAATCTACGCATATCGGCATTATACCCGCACAACTTGCCCCATCCATTAGCCTATGCTAGACTCAACGCATGGCCGAAGATACAATGCTCCAGGAAGCCATCCAGGCACTGCGTCAAAAAGACCGGGCGCGCGCCAGGGACTTGCTGACGCGCCTGCTGAAAGCCGAACAGAACAACGCGACTTACTGGGTCTGGATGAGCGCGGCAGTGGATTCGCAGAAAGAACGCCTGTACTGCCTGCAGACGGCGCTTAAACTGGACCCCGGGAATGCGGCCGCGAAACGCGGCTTAATCCTGCTCGGCGCTTTGCCTCCGGACGATTCCATCCCGCCGTTCCCGCTCAATCACCCGCGCCAGTGGGAAGAGAAACTGGCTGTTCAGGAGGAAGAGAAGCCCAAGAAAAGAGGCTGGGCAAATCCGCTCGTCCGGCTGGCGGTTACAATCGGAGGGGCAGTGATCCTGATTGGACTGGTTTTGTTAAGCGTGATGCTGCCGCGCGGCGGGACATCGCGCCTCCTCCGGACACCCACGCACCGCCCGACGGCGACTGCCACGCTCACGCCCTCTCTCACCCCCCTCTTCCGTACGCCCACGCCGACCTTCTCGGCGAAGACACCGCTGTGGATGCTTTTGCCGGTAACGTACACACCCACGCCGTTGTACGTCACGACGAAGCATCCCGTCACCAGCTCGGATGCGTATAGCGCGGCGATCCGCTATTTCAAGCAGGGCGATTACCAGAATGCCATCAACCTTATGCAGCAGGTGCTGGTCATCGAGCCAGGCGCTGCGGACGCGTATTATTACATCGGTGAGAGCTATCGTTTTCTGGGCGACAATGCCAAGGCCTTAGACGCTTACAACGCGGCGGTACAGATCAACGCCAATTTCGCGCCGGGCTATTTGGGCCAGGCAATGGCGTTGGAGGCCCTGGATTTTGAAACCGACGTAATGGGCTACCTGGATCAAGCCATTCAACTGGACACGCAGTTTGCTGCTGCTTATCTCGAACGGGGAATGCAGCGCATCAACCACGGCGACCCGCAAGCTGCGCTGGACGACCTAGTGAGGGCCAACAGTCTCAGCCCTGATTCTCCCCTCGTCTACCTCTACCTGGCCGAGGCGGAAATGGCGCTGGGTAGGTACGACCAGGCACTTGAATCTGCCAAGAAGGCCAACGAGCTGGATATCACGTTGCTGCCGGCATACCTGGTCTTAGGGCAGGCCTACAGCGCTACGGGCCAGTTGGAGAAAGCCGTCGGCGCGCTGCAAACTTATACGCTTTACCAGCCTGAGGATGCCAGCGCGTGGGTCATCTTGGGGTCGGCCTACAACGCGGCTGGAGATTACAACACAGCCATCTCCGCCCTTGATCGGGCCATCGGCATGGACAAGAAACTTGCCGAAGCTTATTACCAGCGCGGCATGGCAAATCTGGGCCTGGAAGAGCTTGATCTGGCCGAGCAGGATTTCAAGACCGCAGTGGCTTACGACCCGTTCGATTTTGATTCGCATTTGGGATTGGCGCGCGTCTATTTGCTCCAGGGTCACGCCGGGGACGCCTACATGCAGATCGAGCGCAACGCGCGTCCGTTGGTGAAGGATAACCAGTCATTGCAGGCGGAGGCGGATTACTGGGAAGCCATCAGCCTGGAGGAGTTAGGGGAAACCAAAGCGGCCGAGCACTACTGGCACAACCTGTTGGCATTGCCTCCTGATTTTGTATTGCCGAAAGAGGTCGTTCCGGCCGATTGGCGGGAGCAGGCCAGGCAATATCTGGAGATCACCCCTTCGCCGACGCCCACGCCCACATTCACAAGTACACCAAAGGTGACGCAAACGCCATGACAGCGGCGGCGGGCGGTTGAAACCGCATCCACCATCACGCGAAGTCCCACCTTCGTGGGACCGAGAGGACGCGTAGGCGGACTTTGCGAATCTGTTGCGGCGACTTCAGTCGCACAGGTGAAGGGCGCCTCATCGCACTTGATGACGCACGAGATCACGCCAGGTGGATTTTTCAAATGGCAGGGCGTGTATGGCGCGTTCACGGTGAACAAGGATGGAGTCAAAGCAGTGGCCGATTACATTCACAATCAATAAGCGCACCATGCCAAGAAGCGTTTGGTGGAGGATTGGGAAAGGTGTGAGAGTGAGGATTAGCGAATGAATTCACCCCAACAATTACACAAAGCCGACCTCCTTCGGCTATTAGTCTGCGCAGGTAGACTTTGCGTGCTTGTAAGTGCAGTTTCAACTACCGAGAATTGAGCGATAACCGTTGGCCGAAAGTCTGCACGAGGAGACTTCGCTTGCTCGTAAGTACAGTTTCAACTGCTAACTCCCCGGCACTCCTCGCACGGACACAGTTTCCGCAGGTAATGCCAATCGAAGATACCGTAATCGTGCCCGTCCTCCCAGGCGGGGGTGATGGCGTACGAGCCGACCGGCACGAGGTTCTTCAGCCGCGTGGCAGGGGAATCAGGCAAGTGCATATCGAAGATTTCAGGTGTGGGTTCGTTGCTCATTTTATCGTGACCGCCACGGCACTCGGCGCACGGACAGCCAGCCCGTAACAAGGAAAATGGATAAATGCTGGTATGGCCGTCGTCCCAGACAACGGTCAATTCTTTGGTTTGGCGGTTGGCGGTGAGGGAGGTTGGTTTTGTTGTCATTGCTCTTATTAGGGGGCAGGGGGGTGGGTGAGGTCCTATGGTGATGGGATGACGGACAAATAATCTTGCACCGCCCAGCCAGAACGAGCCTGGTCGTAGGGGGCGGTCAGGTACCACCAGGTGAAGCCATCCGCTTGCTGAGGGCCGTCGGTTATCTGGTATACCTCAGCGTCGTAACCCAGAAACTGGGGCGCGTTGCTTAACCCTGGCTGTGCGCGCAGGTGCAGACCCTGGCCTTCAGTACCGCTGATCTGCACGTAGACGCTGAGGGCAAAAGCCCCTGGCAAGAGAGTGGGAGAAGCGGCCAGCGTTGGCGGGAGGGGCGTGAGGGTAGGGGCCACGTAGCGCGGCGTGGAGGTCGGGGCGGGGATGATGGTCAGTGCGGCGGAAGCCGGCTCCAGGTCCGGGAGGCTGGCGGCGGGTTGTATCCACAAGAAATAAGCCAGCGTCACGCACAGCAGCATGGAGGCAATGGCTAACGCGCCCAGTATGACCTTGATGTTCAGAACGCTTTTCATGCTAAACCGGCAGGAGGAAGAAAGCCAGTCCGAGGATCAAATAGACGGCGACCAGCGCGACGCCCTCCAGCCAGGTTGATTCGCCATCCGCCGAAACCAGCGCGGCGACGATTGCCCCGGCCAGGAGCGCCAGCAGCTCGAAGGTGTTGAAGATCAGCGTGAGCGGATGTCCCAGCGCCAGGCTGACGAAGACCAGCAACGGCGCGACCAGCAGGGCGATCTGTAGGCTGGAGGAGACCGAGATCTCCACACTGAGGGACATCTTGTTCCGGCTGGCGAATTGGACGGCGACCAGGTGCTCGGCTACGTTGCCGATGATCGGGATGAGGATGATGCCCATGAAGAACTCAGAGATGCCCAGCCCCGTCCCGACCGGCTTGACGACGCCCACCAGCACCTCGGAGAGCCAGACGATGCCGGCCGTGGCGAGCACTAGGATAAGCAGCGCAGTCGCAATCGGCCAGTGCGGCGCTGCGGACTTGGGCGCAGGTTCGGGCGTGACCGGCGTATCGCCGGACTTGGAGGCGGCCAACAGACCAAGACTGTAGAGAACGATCATCACCAGCGCAACGCCCAGGCTGAGGGCTTCCACTTTCGGGCTGCCTTCCGGCCCAATGGAATGGCTGAACAGGGAGGGAACCACCATGGCCACCACTGCCAGGATGAGCAGGATGGCATTGCGGCTGGCGTTGCGCCGGTCGAAGGTCTGCAAGCCATGCTTTACGCCGCCGACGATGAAAGAGAAGCCCAAAACCAGCAGCAGGTTGCCGAGGATGGAGCCGGTGATGGAGGCCTTGACCAGTTCAAGCAGCCCGGCGCGCACGGCGACGATGGTGATGATTAACTCGGCCGCATTCCCCAAAGTGGCATTGAGCAACCCGCCGATGCGCGGACCGGTGTACACGGCTAAGGCTTCGGTCGCTTTGCCGATGTAGGCGGCCATTGGGATGATGCCAATGCACGCCAGGATGAACACCGTCAGTGGCGGCCAGCCAAGCAGTTCAGCGGCCAGTACCAGTGGGAGGGCCAGAAGCAGAAAGATGAGAGGATTTTCGGAAATGAAGCCTTTTACCTTTTTCACTTTATCTCCAGGATATTGGCCTGATTTTACCTGATATCTAAATTTGGCACAGAAGAACGCGGATGTACACAGATGTGTAGATGAACAAATACTGCATATCAGATTGAATCGGGGTTTATTGTGTTTATCTGTGGCTTGAATCGAGAGTTTCCGTGCGCCATCCCAGTGCTTGGCGGCCGCAGAGACGCTCCGCCGCCGCGAGGGGCATCAGCACGCGCAAAGCCTGCGGCGCGACGGTGATCGTCGCCTGCTGTCCGCCCAACATCGGCTCGCCGTCCATTTGGAGGGAGAACGGAGTCTCGGATTCGATGCGTGCGCTGCGGAAGGTCAGGCAGCGCGCCTGGTCTGAGGTCACGTGCCGCCCGGCGCTGATGGCGAAGAAGTGACGGAAAGCATCCGCCAAGTTGTCGCCGCTGAGCAGCCACAGGTCCATCTCGCCGTCGTCGAGGTAAGCCTGAGGCGAGATCTCAGCGATTCCGCCTAAATAATGGCGGATGTTGCTCACCACGGCCAGCAGGTAGTGTCCCTCGACGCGCTTATCCTCTGCCCAGACTTGCAGGTTCATGCCATGCCAGATGGCTGCGCTCCAGACAGCCGTGGCAAAATAGTGAGGCACAGCCAGATACTTTTCGAAGCGTCTACGTGGTTCCAATTTATGCACTGTGAGGGCGTCCAGACCGATGCCGGCCCACATCAGGAAGGGCTGGCCGTTGCACAAGCCCAAATCCACGGCGTAGATGGGCGCATCCGCCAGGATGCGAGCGTTTTCCTTCAGCGCCCCCAGGTGGGTCCAGTTGAAGGCATTCAGGCCGATCTCGCGCGCCCAGACATTGGCAGTGCCTGCCGGCAGAACGCCCAGGGCAGTCTGCGAGCCGATCAGACCAGCCGCCACCTGCCCGACGGTTCCATCACCGCCGACGGCGAAGACAGCGCGGAAATTCTCCGAGGCGGCTTGGCGGGCCAGTTGTGTGGCATGGCGGACATTGATCGTCTCGGCCACCTCGACGCGCCAGCCAGCATCGCGTATGACTCGAATCACGCTGCCCACGAAAGGGCGCGCTGAAAATTTTCCGGCAGCCGGGTTGTAGATCAAGAGGGTATCGGCCATAGCACTATTATAGGCGAGAAAAGCCGTATGATATAATGCCAAACGGGTATGAATTGATAGGAGCTATGGAAGAAAAGCGCCTGCTTAACGACCGTTATCAACTGCTCGAAGCGCTTGGCAAGGGTGGCATGGCCTTCGTGTATCGGGCGCGCGACCTGATGCTGGATCGCTACGTGGGAGTCAAGATCCTGCGCGAGGATTATACGCGCGATCCAGCCTTTCAAGACCGCTTCAGGCTGGAAGCCAAGGCGGCCGCCAACCTTTCTCACCCCAACATCGTCACCGTGCACGATTTCGGACTGGATGCCGGCAAGCTGTTCATCGTGATGGAATACGTTCCCGGCACCGACCTAAAGACGCTGATCCAGCAACGCGGCCGCTTCACCCCCGAGGAGGCCCTGCCGCTCATCATCCAGGCCTGCGCCGGGATCGGCTACGCCCACCGCACCGGTCTGGTGCACTGCGACGTGAAACCGCAGAACATGTTGGTCACGCCGGACCAGCGCCTCAAGGTAGCCGATTTCGGCATCGCCCGCGCCCTGGCTTCCATCCGCCCCGGCGAGCAGAGTGACGTGGTTTGGGGCTCGCCACAATATTTTTCGCCCGAGCAAGCCTCCGGCGTAGCCCCCTCCCCATCTTCGGACGTCTACTCGCTGGGCGTGGTGCTGTACGAGATGTTGACCGGCGCACTGCCGTTCAACGCCACGACGGCCACCGAGCTAGCCCGTCTGCACCTGGATGTCCTGCCGCCCTTGCTGACCGAAACGCTCCCGGATGTCTCGCCCGCGCTAGAAAAGATCCTACTCAAAGTACTTTCGAAAGAGCCTTCGGCCCGCTATCGCACGGCCGACCAGTTGGGACGCGTGCTACTGAACTTTGGCAACGCTCGTTCCGCCCCCGCGCTGGCTTTGAAACCTGAGGCTGCTCCCGTTATGGAAAATTCCACGCTTCCCGCGCCGGTCGAGACAACCAGCCTGAACATTGACTGGGCCTCCGTTGCACTGGGCTTGCTGGCCTTGTTGGCCGTCGGCGGGCTGATCCCGTTCTGGGTCTGGGTGTATTTCGTGTATAATCCGCCCGTTCGGTAAAACCATGCCCCTAAAATATCTCCTTGCCCCCTCCATCCTCTCTGCGGACTTTACCCGTCTCGGCGAGCAGATTGCCGAGTGTGAGGTCGCTGGCGCGGATTGGATCCACGTGGATGTGATGGACGGTCACTTCGTGCCCAACCTGACGATGGGACCTTTCATTGTAGAGGCCTGCCGGAGGGCAACCCAATTACCTTTGGATGTGCACCTGATGGTCGAGTCGCCAGAACGCTTGCTGGAGGCCTTCGCCAAAGCCGGGGCGAGCCACCTGACTGTCCACGTGGAAACCTGCCCGAATCTGGAACGTACGTTGCAGGAGATCAAGGCACTTGGCTGCGCGGCCGGCGTGACGCTGAATCCGGACACGCCCGTCGAAGCCATCGAGCCGGTTTTGCCTATGGTTGACCTGGTGTTGGTGTTGACTGTCCACCCCGGCTATTCCAGCCAGGTCTTCCTGCCGGAGACGACGCCCAAGGTGGCTGCCCTCCGCCGCATGTTGGACTCGATTGGTTCGCCAGCCCGTCTGGAGGTGGATGGCGGCATCTCGGCGCAGACCCTGCCCGAGGTCCGGGAAGCGGGCGCGAACGCCTTCGTCGCGGCTCATGCCGTTTTTGATTATCCAGAAGGCATCGCGGCGGGTATAAAGGCATTACTCGAGCAATTGGATTAAACACAAAGGTCACAAAAAAAACCTTTGAGAAGACCTTACGACTTAGAACTTTCCAAAATTCTTCGCGTTCTTCGTGTCTTTGTGTTTAATAGCAAAAATCACGGCTTGCGCCGTGATCTTTGAACTTAGGGCTGGTTTCTAACTAGCCAGCGGTCGGTAACTAAGAAAGCCGCCCTACGATTAGGCTGTCTTCACCAGCGTGCGGATGCACTTAGCGCAGAGCGTTTTTTTTACTTTGCGGCCGTACTCGATGACCGTCACCTTTTGCAGGTTCGGGCGGAAGGCGCGATTGGTCGCCCGCATCGAGAAGGACCGGTTGTGTCCGAAAGTGGTTGTCTTACCACAATGAGCGCACTTAGCCATCTTGCAACTTCCTTTCTTACGATAGTAGAGAACTACCCTACCATAATAGCTGACGGGTTACCCCACTGATTTGGAGCGGCTGATTTTACCACAATTCGCATCCTTATACAAGCAACGTTGTTAATATAGCAGAGGTCAGACAATGGGCGAAGAAACTACTACCCTGGGCACCATTCACATCTCGCCAAATGCCGTGGCGACGATTGCTTATCATGCCACACTGCAATCCTACGGCGTGGTCGGGCTGGCCCCCAAGAACCTGGCTGAAGGCCTGACGACCAGCATCACGCATGAGCCGGCGCGCGGCATCTCGGTACATTACAACGGCGAAGAGATTGACATTGATGTTCACGTCATCGTGGAATATGGCACGCGGATTACCTCCGTGGCGTCCAGCGTTGCCAACACGGTCCGCTATCAAGTAGAGAAGGCGCTGGGTATGACGGTTCACAACATCAATGTTCACGTTCAGGGCCTGCGCGTCAGCAACCCTGATTAACCTGTCGGTCAGGAGATTTTGCCATTGATGAACCCGGAGAATCAGGCGCGGCTGGAACGCTTTAAATCCATGCCGATTGACGGTCAGGCCCTCAAGAAGCTGGTGGAGGCTGGTTTGACCTGGCTGAGGGTTAACCAGCAGACGGTCAATTCGCTCAACGTTTTCCCCGTCCCGGATGGCGATACGGGCACGAACATGGTTTTGACCATGCAATCGGCCTTGGCCGAGATTGACAATCTGGGCCACCGGCACGTCGGCCAGATGGCGGCGGCAATTTCGCAGGGAGCGTTGATGGGGGCGCGCGGCAATTCGGGCGTCATCCTTTCACAGTTGTGGCGCGGCTTTGCCCGCGCTCTTCACGACCAGGAGACGCTGGACGGCCCCAGCCTGGCGCGCGCTTTTGCCGA
>JALHUM010000067.1 GCA_022865905.1 Anaerolineales bacterium
ACTTCCAGAGGATGCCATCGAGGACGGCACGGCGATCAAGGGGAGGGCGGCCGCGGTCGGATGGAGAGGACGGGGGAAGGATCGGCTCAATCAAGCGCCATTGTTCGTCGGTGAGGTTCATGATTTTTGAGTAAAAAATAATCGAGGAACAAAGGAGGAACAAATAGCCTTGGAGGTGGGATGAACGGGAGGGGTAAGCGATTAGTTATATAAGAGAGTCATGCCAATAATCGGTTGGGCTTCCTGGCAGACTCCTTTTGACTTCTTTTACAATTATAGCACAAAAGTTCTATTTTGCAAGGGTGAGAGAGTGTGCAGCCGAACAAAAAACAACTGTAAGCGTAACCGGCGGGGCGGGTTTGCAATACTACACGGTTATTATGGCACAAAACTTTGCAAATCGCGCCCGCATACCCACGTCAAAGGCGGTTTTGTTTTGTGTTTTTGCTTGTCTCTAGCTTCCCCTGTACCTATAACGATAAATAGTGACGCAACAAGAGGTACATGGCATGTGACCAAAGCAGTGGCTTAGCACTTGGCCCCCAGCGTTTGACCCAGGGTTCATAGTTGTTCGGGTCATTGAGATTCGCTGGGACTTGCTCGGGCAGGCGGCCATTTTCGTCTGCCTGCCTTTCCATCCATTCAAGCATTGCCTTGGCTTGGTCATATCTCCCAACTTCGGTGTAATACCAGCCCAGCCAGCCTGCTAACAGCACCCATTCACCACCCCCATAGTATGAGTCAGTAGAATAGCGATGAACCCCGCCTCCCTGGGCCAGAGATTGCTCGATGTGCGATACTGTCGGCAACATCAATGGATCATCCGGTTCGACCAGTCGGTAAGGGGTTGCCAATCCTAAAAGACTGGCATCTACCATGTTAGAACCAATAAACTTGACAAAATGACCTTCGGTACTACTCCACTTCCGAACGAAAGCCGCTATAGCCTGCATAGTCTCCCGGTGATCGTAGGCGGTAAATCGGCTGTGAGCTTTCAACCCGCCGTAAATTGCCGCTAGCGTATGTGGATGCATCTTGTCAGGGTACTCCTCCCAGCAATCATAGCAAGGGTGTTGCCACAACTCAGTCAGGTAGTCGGCTACCAATCCAGCAGCGCGTTCCCATGCTCTAGGCAGGGGCTTACCAGTCAAGGTGAGATGTTCTCCTAGCGCCCAAAGCCAGGTTCCAAAGCCATCCATCTGAAAATTCGGCCATTCTTCGCCAATAACTTCACTGCCATCAGGCGAGTAGCGGGTGTGCAAGTAATCTACGCTGGTCAACAGCTCGTCGCGTTGTGCCTTCGCCCTCGCCCGCTGGACAACAATGGCACGCTCATTCACAACAGTGGCTGCCCAGTTGTGAAAGCGTGCGGCACTTTCGTGTTTGCCGACAAGGTTCATCACATAGGCAATGAATGACCCGTCACGGAACCAGCAATAGCGGTAAGTTGGGAAATTGGGGCTGGCGATGAAAGAGCCGTAAGGGGTCTGGTTCTCCAGAATCACTTCCAGGCTGCGCTGCGACAATTTAGCGGGGGGGAATTTCAAAGGAGTGGGGTCCATGCCTGATCCAAACGCCGGAAAACCGGGATGCGCTCGAGCGGGGCGGGGATAGTGAACCATTGCTGGCCTGTGTATTCGGTCCCGGTCCAAAAATCCAGCCACTGCCCAGCTGGTAAGTACAGGCGGCGGTCGGTGGCGCCGGGTTGCAGCACGGGACTTACCAGCAATGACCTGCCAAAGCAGTATTGGTCGACTACCTGCAAGGCCTGTGGGTCGTCCGGCCAGTCCAGGAACAGCGGTCGCATTAGAGGCTCGCCGGTCTCGGCGCAGTGGCAGGCTTCAGCAGTGATGTAAGGCAGCAAGCGCATGCGCAGATGAGTGTACTGGCGGCAGATGTCGATCACTTCCGTGCATCCGGTGCGCTCTGCGATATTCCAGGGAGTGCGGTCGCGCAGCGGCCTGCGGTGGTCGTTAAATTCCGAGTGATACTGCATGATCGGGCAAAAGGTGGCCATAGCAGTGGCACGCAAGTACAACTCAGCAGAGGGGATCTCACCGCTGAAACCAGCTATATCCCAACCCCAGAAGGGGATGCCCGATAATCCAGCACTCAGCCCGGCATTCAGCGAGGCGCGGAAGGCCTCCCAGGTGGAGTTCTCGTCACCCGCCCAATGGCAGGGGAAACTCTGCGCTCCGGTGAAGCCGGCTCGACTGAAGGTAAGCGCGTCGCCATTCCGTTTCCGGCTGACGAAGCGATGGTAGGCTCCGACGTATAGATTGGGATACAGGTTTAAACCTTCGTCGCCGCGCAAGCCATTGGCGAAGACAACATCCTTGCCCCACAGGTGCTCGCCGCCATCAGTCTTGAAGCCGTCCAAACTCAGCTCATCTAGCAGGTAAGCCCGCTTTGACATCCACCACTCCACCGCTGATGGGTTATTGAAATCCAACAGTAGTGAGTCGTGGAACCAGAACGGCCGTACACGATAAGGCGAGCCATCCGGCCAGCGCAGACAGTAATTCTTTTCCAGCATGTAGGCTTCGTCAATTTCCTGTTGAGCGTGCCGTTCGCCGCCTAGGCTTTTCAGCACAGGGATTTGCCACAGCACCAAGCGGATGCCCTGACGGTGCAACTCGTCGATCATCTCCTTGGGATTCGGCCACTTCCCATCGGCTGAGAAGGTAAAATCCCCCAGTGTGAACGGCTGATCGGCGGGCTTGGGTGTGTATTGGGAGTCGTTCCAGATGTAGGAGGTTTTTTCATCCGCCCAGGCCTCGATTACCAGAACAGTGACGGGGATATCGTAGAGCTGGGCCAGGTGCACCTGTTCCATCACAATTGCCTGGCTGTTCCATTCGTTGCTGCTAATCCACGGGCCGAAGGCCCAATCGGGCGGCAGCTTTGGCAGCCCAACCTGGTGGCTGAACAAGCGCAGGTTCTCCAACGGGCCGGCAGCGGCATATAAGAAGTAGCCAATGCTGGCCTGCGGCCCCAACTCGGCCTTCAGGCTCCAGCGGTTGGGGTGAGCCGCCGCCAAGTCGAAACTGGAGAAGCTAGCCGTTTCCAGGTAAAAACCATAGCCTTGCGAAGATAAGAAAAATGATACTGGGATATAGGTATGGATGCCCTGGTTCTTATACTGCTCGAAGACGGTTACATCGGGGGCGGAACCGCGCAGGTTGAAGGCGTGGAAGCGTTCGCCCAAGCCATAGAAGCCTTCTTCGGGGGGCGAGTCGAATGCCAAGCGTACGGCACTCGGCGGCTCGCCTGGCTTGCCAACCAGCCATTCGGGGAGCGTACTGGTCGCCAGCAGCAGCTTGCCTGCCCGGCTGATTTGCAACTGGAAAGGCTGCGTGGATAAATCCAGACGCAGCAGATCGGCGACCATTTCCAGCCGAGACTGGCTCTGTTCGAGCGCCTGCCAGGCAGGGAGGGCTGGTTCGGTGGCTATACTTGTTCCTGCTGCCGTGGCTGACTTCCCACCCAGGCTTACTTGGTGAGGCGCTGATGTCTGTTTGGTTACTGGCACAACGAGAACAGCCGCACTCAAGGTGAAACTGAACTGATCTGCTCCTATCAGGCGTACTGCCAAGGTCGTCTCCAACCCGCTCTCAGTCGAAGTGAAGGAGATTTCAACGCCGTTGGAGGTCAGGCGGTAACCAACAGCTAGGCCTGCGGACAGCCAATCCGGCACGGTGAAGGAGTAAACCGGGCTGTCGACCTGGTTCTGGTTGCTGGCATCGGCAATATCTGTTGCCTGAGCTGCATGTACGCAATATTCCACTTGCTGGCCGCGGGCGAAGGCTGGCAAGCCCGCTCGCCAGGTATCGCCGGGCTGCGTCCCACCCAACCGAATGGTAGATGTGGCAAACTGCATCGTCTCAGCAGTCGTCCCACCTTTAGCGGCTAGAACTGCCTCTGCCGAACCATCCTCACCCGGCCCTGCGCTCCAGGTAGCCCAGACGCGGGCGGCGGCATTGGGCGGGAAGGTACGCACACCCAACTCTACCGGCTGCCCCGCCAGCGGCCAGCGCGGGAAGCGCTCATCGGGATCCTGGTGATAGGGGTGTTCAATCCCCAGCGGGCAGTGGCTTAGTCCATAAATGGTCGTCTTCATAAGTGGTGCTTTCCTCTTGTCATCGTTCGGTTGGCCAGGAAAATTTGCCAAGAGGACAAATAGCCACAGAGGATTCTGAGCGAGAAGCTGACAACAGATTTCGAGAGCGGATTGAACGGATTTTTGGCTGGTTGAGAGGCGTGTATCCGTTCAATCCGTTCCAATCAATCCGTAAAAGCCTTTTACTTCAACAATCCTTCGATCAGCGGCTTGGCCTGATTAAGTGCTTCCTGCGGGGTGAGCTGGCCGAGCATCACCTGGTCGAGCAGCTTGTTCACGCCATCCTGCATCTCACTCTGACGGGCGATTACCGGTGGGACGACAGCGAACTGCAGCGAGTCAAACACCGCCTGGCGATTAGATGGAGGAGTTTGGCTCAAGTAATCCGTAAAGAAGGCCGGGTTGCTTAGAGCAGGTAGCTCCCAGCCGGAATCGACACGGATTTTGGCCATCTCGGGGTCAGAGGTGAAGAACTGGACCCATTGATAGGCTTCCTGGGGGTGTTTGGTGGCGGCGAAGATGCTGGCGGCGTTGGCGAAAAAGTGGGTAGCTTTAGTCGCCATGCCAGGCTCGACGGTTATATCCCACTTGAAGGGGGCGTCTTTGAAGGATGCGAACATCCAGATGCCAGTCACGTCCATAGCCAGCTTGCCCGACTTGAACAGGTCGCCATCCGATACGCCGCCCATCTCAGCAGCGCTGGGCATGACCTTGTCAGTCTTGACGAAATCGACCATTGTCTGCAGTGCCTGGACGCACTCAGGTGAGTTGATCAACACCTGGGTCTTATCATCATTGAAGAACTTGCAGTTGTTTTGGGCGGCTTTCTTGTAGAACTCCCAGAACTGCACGCCTGAATGAAGTCCCCACACACCTTTGGTGGAATCGGTCAGCTGCTTAGCCGCCGTGACGGCGTCCTCCCAAGTCCAATCAGCGGTTGGATACGCCAAACCAGCATTATCGAAAAGATCCTTGTTGTAGAACAGCATCACGGTGGAAAAGGTGGCGGGCAGGCCAAGCTGCATCCCATTATAACTGAAAGCTTGCATAGCACGCGGGTAATAAACCTTCGAGTCCATGCTGGTGTCAGCCATCATCAGCGGGGAGAGGTCAAGCAGAAGACCCTTCTCGGCATAGGTGACGAAGTTCTCGTAGTTCAGTTCGAACACATCCGGGGCAATACCACCAGCGATCAGAGTCTGCAGTTTGGTAAAGTAATCGTTGAAGGGCGCTGTCTCAACCTTTACCTTGATATTCGGATACTTGGCCTGGAAGAGTTGGATCATCTGGTCCAGTTCTTTCAGATAGTCGGGCGCGGCAGAGAAAGTGTAATAGGTAATCTCAACCGGTTTGGCAGGCTCAGGCGTGCTGGTGACGACCACCTGGCTGGTGACGACCACCTGGACGGTTTTCTCAATCACTTGGGCAGTAGGCGTCTGGGCAGTGGGGGTTACGCACGCAGCTAACACCAGAGACAGGGAAAGCAACAGGGCGAAAACACGTACGAAAATAGGTTTGGTGGACATGGAACTCTCCTTTGTACAAAACTAATGTTTAGACTCTCGAACTTGATTTAGTGTCATGGCGTTCGGTTGGGTATTTTATTGGATCGCATATCACCTCCTTATCCTTTCAAACCGCTCATCACAAACCCTTGTACGATGTATTTCTGAGCGAATAAATATAGCAATAGCATTGGCAGCACGGTGATGACTGTACCTGCCATCACCAGGTTCCATTCGGTTAGCCAGCGCCCTTGCAGCGTGGCCAAGCCAACCGGCAGAGTCATCAACGTCTGCTCGCGCACGATGAACAATGGCCACAAGAAGGCATTCCATGAGCCCATGAAGGCGAATACGGTCAGGGTAGCCAGAGCCGGCTTGGATAGGGGCAATATAATGCGGAGGAAGATGGTCAGCGGCGAGGCGCCATCCATGTAAGCCGCCTCTTCGTATTCCACCGGGATGGTGAGGAAGGCCTGGCGCAGCATGAAGGTGCCAAAGGCGCTAAACACGCCAGGCAGGATCAGACCCTGGTAGGTGTTGATCCAGCCAAAGATGCGCATCAGGATGAACAGAGGGGTGATAGTGACTTGGAAAGGCACCATCATGGTGGCCAGATAGAACAGGAAAACAAGATTGTGACCGCGGAATTTCAGCCGGGCGAAGGCGTAAGCCGCCATCGAACAGGTGACGAGCTGACCCAGGGTGGTCAAGCCAGCGACAAACAGGCTGTTGAATAACATTCTTCCGATTGGGTAAAGCTCGAAAAGGCGGAGGTAACTGTCCAGCGTAGCCGGGTTAGGGATGAGCTGTGGTGGTATGGTCAGCACGTACTGGTCTGTTTTGAGCGAGGTGGAGATCATCCAGGCGAAGGGGATGATCATAACCAGTGCCCCGAGGATCAGCAGTAGATACAATACAGCCTGGCTCACACGACGCTTGAGGCGATAAGAGCCAGGACAGCTGGTGATGAGGATTGTTGGTGAAATTGCCTGTGAAGATTGATCATTCATAGGTCACCCAATTCTTTTGCATGAGCGTCTGGAAAATTGTTACCAAAAAGACGATCAAGAATAATACCCATGACATCGTGGCTGCATAGCCCATCCGCCCATAGCGGAAGGAGTTGTTTACGATCTGCTCCACCAGCACCGAGGTGGAACCCGCCGGCCCACCCTGGGTCATCACCCATACCTGGTCGAAGACCTGGAAGGAGTTAATCAACGAGATAATCAGGGCAAAGAAGGCGGTGGGTGAGAGCAAAGGCAGGGTGATATAGCGGAACCTCGGCCAGTTCCCTGCCCCATCGATGGAGGCAGCTTCGTAATACTCCTGGGGGATGCTCTGCAAACCGGTCAAGAACAGCACCATGATGAAGCCGATGTCTTTCCATACGCTGGTCAGGATGATGGCGGGCATCGCCCAGTTGGGGTCGTATAACCAGGACGGACCGGTGATCCCAATCAAGCTTAGAAGGTAATTGACTATGCCGAACTTAGGATTGAAGATCCAGGTCCACATCAGTGCCACCGCCACCCAGGCCGAGATGACCGGCATGAAGAAGGCGCCGCGGAAGAACGCCCGCCCGACGAGTTTCTGATTCATCAGTAGGGCTACCCCCAGCCCAGCGGTCAGCACCAGTGGGATATAACCGGCGATGTAGAACAGGGTATGTAGCAAAGCAGCCCAGAAATTGGTATCCTTCACCAGAGTTAGGTAGTTTTGCATCCCTTGGAAATGGAAGCGGGTGGGAATCAGGGGATCCCACTCGTAAAAAGTGAGTGCCAGAGAGGAGACCATCGGGACGACCATGAAAACCAACAGGCCGATCAGGCTGGGGAACAGGAAGAACCCAACCCATAGGTATTTTTGGAATATTCTCTGGCGGACGACCATCTCTAACTTCTAGATAAGATCTGATTCACGCTATCGATTGAGAGGCGATTCGAACAGCTCGTGCAGCACCAAGCTGGCCGCGCCAAGTGCCCAGGCGTCGTCACCCCAGGCATCAATTTGAATGCTCGTATCTCTAGCCAAGCCTGGCATCACATTGCGGGCGATTGATTCGCGCATAGGGCCGAAAAGCAAATCACCAGCGCGTGTCCCTTCCCCGCTGATGATGATTTTTTGAGGGTTGAATATATTAAGCAGGTTGGCAATCCCTTGCCCAAGGATATCCCCCGCATGTGCAAATACCGCACGCGCACCCGAATCGCCGGCCTCCGCCTGGGTGAGCAAATCGCTCATACTGGTTATCGGCCCGTGAATCTCCCCCCTATTAGCCGCTTCAGTCGCCATACGGACAAGCCCTGGGTCACCAACAAAAGCTTCTAAACAGCCATGTTTACCGCATTCACAAGTCGGTCCTTCCGGGTCAATGACAGTGTGTCCTAACTCTCCGGCCCCGCCCCTAGCTCCGCGATAAAACTGCCCATTGACAACGATCCCTAAACCAACACCCCGGCCAACGGTCACAATAAGAAAGGAATCTATTCCTTGACCTCCCCCAAACCACATTTCGGCCAGGGTTAATGTATTCACATCGTTATCGACATAAACCGGCACACGTACCTGCGCCTGCAACATTTCGCCCAAAGGCAAGTCACGCCAGCCAAAGAAGGGTGATTGTCGCAACATGCCCTGCTCCGAGTCGACAATTCCCGCCAGTCCAACACCCACGCCTAACAGCTTTTTCTTAGGTAAACCCGCCATTTTTAGTAGCTCAGAAACAAGTAACGATAATTGCTTGACAATCACCTCGGGATCGCGTCCATGCAAATTATCCGTTCTTTTATGAATTACAGTTGCTTCAAGATCCGTCAGTGCACCTATGGCGTGTGTTTCTGTTAGCTTAATTCCGATTACATATCCACCTGATGGATTGATCGCCAGTAATATTGGTCGTCTCCCACCGGAAGAGTCCCCCATATCTTTCTCAAAAACCAGGTTCTCTCCGATCAGTTCTGCCGTAATACCTGTGACAGTGGCTGGGCTGAGACCAGTCTGGCGTGCCACTTCCGCCCGAGCGATTGGGCCATTGGTCTTGATTACATTCAAGACGATCGAGCGGTTCATAGCCCGTATCAAATCGCGATTTCCAAGAAGGGAAGGTTTCATTGTTTATTCACTGAATGAAGTTAGCGATATTTTATAGCAGGTTATTCAATTTGTCAAGATACATTCACCCGGAAAAAAGGAGGCAGCCCGCTGTTTTAGCTCGTTCTTCTCCTCTTCAGGCTGCTCGTAGGGGATCAGCAGGAAGAAGGTGCTCCCCCGCTTTGGTCAGATCTTTTACAACCACTCGATGGTTCCTTTGGTGGCCTGTGAAAGGTCCGAAAAAACGCCGCGCCGGGCGGGTGGCAACATGCCTGCCAGCACGTACATCGCCTCGGCTGCCATCTTGGTCAGTTCGGAACGGTCATCCCGGCCAAGTCCGGGCTTGAAGCGGAAGGGGCGTCCGAAGATCAGGCTCACGCCCGGCTCCTTCCAACGGCGGCTGAAGGGCAGCGCCGGCAGGCCCCTCGTCCCGTCCACCGAGATGGGCAGCAGCGGCGCGCCGACGACAGTAGATTATGTAAATCCCACGTCCCCCATCACACAGCCTGCGGCGCGAGCGACCCCCTACTATGTCGCAGGCGATATGACCACCGCAAACGAATGGCTCGTGGGGGATGGCGAGAGGCAGGTGAATAATTGAGCATGAGGTGAAACATGATCAACCCCACCCCATACACTGTGTTAGAAATGCTTCGCAAATTGCCTCCTAAGGATCGCTTGAAGGTGATTTCGCTCGCATTACCCGAAATCGAAAGAAATCTGAGCGCTAAACCTCAACCTCGTAAATCCCTGCGTGGACTGTGGAAGGACTTGCGCCCGTTTATTTCGGCCGCGGAGATTGATGCCACGCGCGAGGAAATGTGGAAAGATTTTCCGCGCGAGGATGTTGCATGATCTGAGCCATCGCAGATACTCACGCGCTCATCTGGTACTTGAAGAGACTTCCGAAGTCTTAAAGACTTCGGAAGTCTAAGTCTAAGAGCGTGCTGCCATGCCTCGCAGACCGACCCTCTTCGTACCTGGTGTTTATTACCCCCTCTATAATCGCGGCAACAATCGCCAAGCGATATTCTTTGAATCTGAAAATTACCTCTATTTCTTGCGCGGTGTCAAGAGATATGTGCGTCCGGCGGCTGAAATTATCGCCTATTGCCTGATGCCCACGCATTATCATATGCTGGTGCGCGTCAAGACTTCGGAAGTCTTGGAGACTTCCGAAGTCTCAATGGTAGTCTCGCGTGCCATGCAAAAATTCCTGATATCCTACACCAAAGCCATAAACAAACGCTTTTCCCGCGTTGGCGCGTTGTTCCAGGGGCAGTTTCAGGCAAAACCAATTCAACATTATGACCACTTACTTTACTTATGCATTTACATCCATGCGAATCCTATCAAAGATGGACTGGTGAATTTCCCCGAAGACTGGATATACTCCAATTACCTCGAATGGATAGGAAAACGAGAAGGCATGTTGGTTGACCGTGAATTCATGGCAGAACATTTCAGCTCGTCCGATGAATATCGCGCCCTTGTGAAGGAATACGTTATAACCCGATCCTTGCCCGATGATGTGAGAACATATTTGCGGGCATATGAGTGAGAAATGCAAGACTTCCGAAGTCTCCCAGACTTCGGAAGTCTGAGCGATCATGCCCTCACTGTTGGCGCGGGCGAAGAATACTCGAAAAGCCCATCATAGCCATTCGATAGTTTCTTGCGTGGCCTGTGAAAGGTCCGAGAAAACGCCGCGCCGGGCGGGGGGCAGCATGTCCGCCAGCACGTACATCGCCTCGGCGGTCATCTTTGTCAATTCGGAACGGTCATCCCGCCCAAGTCCGGGCTCGAAGCGGAACGGGCGCCCGAAAATCAGACTCACGCCCGGCTCTTTCCAGCGGCGGCTGAAGGGCAGCGCCGGCAGGCCCCTCGTCCCGTCCACCGAGATGGGCAGCAGCGGCGCGCCGGTCTGTGCTGCAAGGTAGGCC
>JALHUM010000068.1 GCA_022865905.1 Anaerolineales bacterium
AGCGAACAGGAAAAACGAGGTAAAGGCGGCCTCGTAGGCTGAACCGCCCAATTCTTCGGGGTCAATGCCCAATTCCTCGCGCGAGAGCGTATCCAGGATGCTGTCGCGGTCGGCCATCATGTGGGCAGCCATTTCGCGCGCCTGGTTCTCTGGCAGGCCTTTGGACTGATAGATGAGTGCCAGTTCTTCCTGCTCTTCCTGCGGGGCATGTTCGATCTCTTCGGCTTCGATCTTGATCTGGTGTTCATACAGCTCGCGTGAACTCTGCACCGAGAGCCACTCGCCCAGGGCCATCGAACCAGCCCCGGCCAGCAGACCGGCGATGCCGGCAATGAGCACGTCGTGACGGGTGAGGTTGGCCCCCGCCACGCCCATCACCAGGCTGAGGATGGATACCAGTCCATCGTTCGCGCCCAGGACGGCGGCGCGCAGGGCGTTGCCTCCACTGGCGCGGTGACGCCCTTCCATCTGGGCGACGACCCCGCCGGAGACTCCGCCCTTCCCGCCGGTGACCAGGGACAACATGCGGGCGTGGGATTTTTCGTCGCCGGAGAGCGCACCGGTCTCAGCCTCTGGTTGGCCGTCGTAAGCGCGGCTGTCGGCTTCCTCGTGGTTGGCGACGGTGGGGAGCACAAAGGAGGGGCCGAAGCGCTTTGCCAGGAAGCGCATGGTGCGGGCGCGCCAGGAGGGTCTGCGCGGCGGGATCTTCGCGCCGGCGTCCTCGAGCCTTTTTTCCCAGACGCGGGCGTGTTTCTCTTCGCGGGCTGCCAGGCGGCGGTAGACTTCGGCCAGTTGCGTTTGCGTTTCAGCTTCAGCCAGCGCGTAGTAGAGCGCCGCGCCGTCAATTTCCTTTTGCCAATTGGAGAGATAACGGGAGATGTCTTTCTTGTCCATGAGGCAATTATACAGGATAGTAATACTCCCGGAGACTGCCAGTCTCCGGGAGTATTGTGTCGTCTATGCTATTGGGCAGAGACGGATTGCAGTTGCAGGATTAGCGTCCCATAAGCCGGGAGATCAGCAGGCAGATAATTTGCATAGCCGCCGTTGGCGTTTACTTCCAGGTCGGTAGCAGAGACGCCTCCCATGAGCGGCAGGGCAAGGTAATGGCCGGCGGCTAATGAGCTATTTTTCAATTTCAGGCTGTAATTCGTCAGCGGCGTCGCTCCCAGGTTGATGACGATTAGGATGGCTTCGTCCTGGTTGATGCGCAGGCTGGCGAAAACAGCCGGGTCATCTGTGCTGACCAGGTTGAGGTTCCCGACGCGCAGGGCGGGGTGTTCGCTGCGCAACTGGATCAGGGTGCGATAATGTGTCAATAACGAGGCTGTGTCATTCGTCTCGGCAGCGACGTTGAAGGTCTGGTAATCCGAGTCGGGCGTCCGCCATGGCGTCCCGCTGGTGAAGCCGGCGTTCTGGGTTGCATCCCACTGCATGGGGCGACGGATATCCTCATCCGGCTTGGTGCCTTCCATGCCGATCTCTTCGCCGTAGTAGATGAATGGCACGCCCGGCGAAGTCAGCAGGAGCGAGGCGGCGACTTTGGCCTGATTTACATTTCCAACTAATTGGGAAAGAACCCGGTTCTGATCGTGATTGGTCAGGAATGTGGCAAATTGCAGGGGCGGCAGGAGCTTGTCACTGTACTTGAGCGGATTGGCTGTGGGGGTTGCTTCTCCATAGATCGCCGAGTTGAGGAAGCCATAGGCCAGCTCGAAGTTGAACGCCAGATCGAGCTGGTCTCCCTGCATGTACGAGGCCAGGGTAGGCAGATCGTCGCCGAATAGTTCGCCGATCGTCATAGCTTGCGGGTTGACTGCCTTGAAGGCCGGGCGGAAGTTCTTGTACCATTCGTGCGTGGCGTCGCTGTTCTCCTGACGGGTGCCGTCTTCGATCAGGTGCTTGGCCGCGTCCAGGCGGAAGCCATCCACGCCCACGGCTTGCAGCCAAAAACGAACCACTTCGTCCATTTGCTGGGTGACTTCCGGATTGTTGTAGTTCAGGTCGGGCATGAAACTCTCGAAGATGCCGTAGTAGTAGCCGGTAGGGGAGGAATGCCAGACGCGTTCGCCCCAAGGCCCGCTGTATCCCGGATCGGTTTCGGACCAGATGTACCAGTCGCGGTACGGAGAGTTGGGGTCGAGTTTGGCCTGCTGGAACCAGGGATGCTGGTCGGAGGTGTGATTCAGCACCAGGTCAATGAGGACGCGGATGCCACGCTTGTGCGCTTCATCCAGCAGTCGCTTGAAGTCTTCCATTGTCCCGTATTGCGGATTGACCGCGAAGTAATCGGTCACATCGTAGCCGTGATATGAGTGGGAGGGAAAGATCGGCATCAGCCAGAGGCCGGTGACACCCAGGTCGGTGGTCGTATCCGGGTCGCCATCGTTCAGGTAATCCAGTTTTGCGGTCAGGCCGTTGAAGTCCCCAATCCCGTCGCCGTTGCTATCGTAGAATGAACGGATGAATACCTCGTAGAACACCGTATCGTTCCACCACGGGTAGCCATCCGTGCCACTGTACAAAGTGGTTTCAGGTGCGGGAGATGGTGAGGGTGACGACGATGGTGTGGACGTAGGGGCTGCGGTGCAGCTAACCACGACAAATGCCAGGATCAAGGCGACGAATTGCCTGGAAGCGTGCCGGGGGATGAATATGGTAATTTTCACTTTTCCTTCCCTTTCAAAACCACTGTGATGCGAGGCGCTAGCTTGAGGCCAACGATCTTGCCTCCTTGAGCTTTCGCCCTCGCCTCTCCCCTTTTGCCAGGGGAGGGCTTTCTAAGGAAGAGAGAGAAGAGTTACGGCTTTGCGAACAACTTCATTGCTGGAAGAGCACGGTTCTGGAAGTCGAATAACGCCTGGTTTTCCCAATTATTCCCGGATGAAGGGCGGAACGGGTCCCAGCCATTGCCAGGAACGGCTGTCCAGGTGGCATCCCACCAGAAAACACCCAGGCCGCGTCCGTTTGGAATAGCGCGGGTTATGGTCATGATGTCGGCCAGGATTTTGGCTTGGCCTTCAGGCGTGAAGGGGTAGCCGGGCTGTTCCTGGAAGCGGATTATGTTCTCGTAGTTGTCGTTGTCGTCCGGGGTGAAGGCATAAGCCGTTTCGACGATGATGATGTCCTTCTCGTAACGCACGGCGATGTCATTCAAGTTGTTCTGCAAATCGGCAAGCGTTCCGTGCCAGTAAGGGTAGTACGAAACCCCAATCAGGTCGAAGGGCACGTCAAGCGCGATGATGCTATCAAACCACCACTGGAACATTTTATTATCGCCACCTTCGGCCAGTTGCAGCATAACCAGCGTGTCAGGTGAACAATCCTTCACGGCGCGATAGCCTTCTTTGAGCAGGGCAGCCAGGTTATCGAAACTTTTGTCGTTTTTACCATCCGGCCAGAGCATCCCGTTGTTGATTTCGTTGCCGATTTGCACTATGTCTGGCAGGGTTCCCTGTTCTTTCAGGCTGTTGCAAGTATCGAAGGTGTGGGTGTAGAGAGCTTTTTTGAGATCCTCGAAATCGAGATTCTCCCATGCGGCTGGTTTGGGCTGCTTGCCGGGATCGGCCCAACTGTCGGCGTAGTGGAAATCCACCAGCAGTTTGATATTCTGGGCTTTGAGGCGCTTCGCCATCTCAAGCAGTTGGGCTTTGCCATGATAACCATCCGGTGAATTGACCCAAACGCGAATGCGGGCATAATTCAAGCCATGGTCATGCAGGATTTTAAGCGCATCGCCCTGCCCCCCGTTCTCGTCAGCATAGACACCGCCTTTGTCCTCAGATTTTTTCAGGCTGGAGATGTCTGCGCCCATCACAGAAAGCGCTGCACACCCCGGAACGAACTCAATGTCATCGAAATTGACCCATGCCTCGCCCTCGTTGTCCGAGTAAAGGCTAATAGTGCACTGCTGGTTTGTGATCTTTACCGAAACAACGATTTGTAGCCAATCGTTTCTGGAAATCGGCACAGCGGTACGGGTTTCCTCTCCGCTGCAGTCTTTTAGAGCAATGTAAGCTTGGTTCTGTTTGCCACTGGAATTTACCCAAACTTTGAGCGTATACCAGCCATTTGAGACTTGGGTCAGGGTTTGTGTGGTTTCCAGTTTTCCTGCGCCATGCGTCAGACAGGATGTGCCGAAGTGGCCGTCCGCTTCTACCTTCCCGGCGCTGACCCAGCCGGAGAGGTCGGGTTCAAAGCCAGGGTTGAGCACTGACGGGACAGTTTTTGGGCGGAGAATTTCCTTGATCACGAAGTAACCTCCAATGGCAAGTGCAAGCAAAAGCAAGACGACGAAAATGGTTCGCTTATTTATGGGTTGTATCAAATCACCAAGAATTTTCACCAGGATGACAAGGAGTTTTTTTATTTCTAATATTCTCAGTGTTTCTGGGTGAGCTTATTATCCAATTCTAATACCACTACACTGTTGGTTTCCATCGAGATAGAGTTGTTTACTGCTTCGCCTGTCAACAAGTCGCGCCCTGCATTTTCGATGGGAATCTGGACTTTACTGCCCGTGTGATTAAGCAGGAACAACCAGCTTTTCCCTTCCTTTGAACGGCGTAAGGCTTCCACCCCAGCAGGGAGATGAGGCAAAACGGGCATAATCCCTGCCTCGGCACAGACCAGTCCGAGGAGCCAATCCAGGCCAGCTGATTCCAATTCTGTTCCCAGATAATAGCCAAGTCCTTTACCATACTTGTGACGGGTGATGGCAGGCAGCCCGGCATAGTAATCACTTTCATAAACGGCAAGCGCCTCACAACCGTGGACACAGATCACATCGCTCCAAAGGGAGCAGGTGAAAGTTCGTCCGTCAGTAGTGCGCAATGTGTTGGCAAGACCTTTGGGATATGCGGTATATTCTTCGACAGTCAATCCCAGCATTTCACAGAAGGAGGCGGGGTAGCCTCCCAAGCGGATATGCTCGTTCTCGTCCACGATTCCGCTAAAGAAGGAAATCAACAGCGTACCGCCATTCTCAACATAACGGTTGATATTCTCAGATGAGTGGTCGCTAACGAGATAAAGTGTCGGTGCGACAACTAGCTTGTAGCACGAAAGGTTGGTGTCCGGGTGGGCAAAATCTACTGTGATACCGCGCTCAAACAATATCTTATAGTACGAATAAATCTGCGGAAGCAATTTCAGATCATTAGATGGCTTGCTATCCAGTTCCAACGCCCACCAGTTTTCCCAATCCATTAGAATGGCGACTTCTGCCTGCACCTGGCTGGAAAGAAGGCTGTTGAGCAGAGGTAGTTCATTGCCCAGGGCTTTGATCTCGCGCCAGGTCCGAGAATCGGTACCGGTGTGGGGCAGCATACCACTGTGATGTTTCTCCGCACCCGCTTTCGACTGGCGCCACTGGAAAAACATGATGCCGTCCGCGCCGCGCGCCACCGCCTGGAGACTTCCCAGGCGCATGACACCGGGTCGCTTGTTGACATTGCGCTGCCGCCAGTTGACCTGAGAGGTGGCCTGCTCCATGAGCAGCCAGGTATGGCGCACACCAACCGAGCGAATCAAGTCGTAAGCCATGCCAGCCTTCACCATCCAGTCGGGTTCATAGGTATCGGGATAACTATCCTGAGAGACTACATCCTCGTGCGGTGAGAATTTGAAATAATCGACACCTTTATAAAAGCCCATGAAATTAGTGGTGACAGGCAGGTTGGGAGTGATTCTTTTTAAGATGACCTTTTGTTCGTCAAAGCAGGCTAGCCATGAGTTGGAACTAAACCGCGCCCAATCAAGTTGCTGGGTTGGATTGGCGTGGGCGGGAGTGCGGAGCGGGGGTTTGATTTCGTTCCAGTCTCCGTAAACCTGTCCCCAGAAGGCAGTGCCCCAGGCAAAGTTGAGTTTTTCAAGCGTGGTATAACGTTTTTTGAGCCACTCGCGGAAGGAGGCAGCAGAGATATCACAGTAGCATTCGCTGACATGACAGCCGTATTCGTTGTCAACATGCCACATCACCAAGGCGGGGTGGTCTTTATAGCGTTCAGCTAGTTGGGCAGCGATGCGTGTGGCGTATCGGTGATAATCGGGGTTGTGCGGGCAGTAATGTCGGCGCGACCCATGCCAGAGCCTGACGCCATCGGCGGTGACGGGAAGCATCTCAGGATGCATGCGCACCATCCAGGCGGGCGGCGCGGCGGTGGGCGTAGCGAGATTAACCGAAATGCCGTGGGCGTGGAGCATGTCCATCAGCCGGTCAAGCCAGGTAAATTCAAAGATGCCAGGCCGTGGTTCTAATTTAGCCCAGGAAAATATGCCCAACGAAACCAGGTTGACCCTGGCTTCTTGCATAAGACGAGCATCTTCCAGCCAGGTTTCCTCCGGCCACTGGTCAGGATTGTAATCACCGCCATAAATCATGTGTGGAAAATACATCATAGTCCTGAAAAAGTACGGGCAACCTTCATGATCACTATTATTTCAATCTAAAAATTCGTGATTCGCACCATCCGATCACGATACTTCTCACGAAATTGGGCATTCAAGCGCTGGATATCTTTTTCATTACCTGTAAATGAACAACGCAGGCAATAATATTCGTTCGTGTCCCGGTCGTAGAGCATATCCATATCGATTTCACGCATCAAACAGCGCGGACAACGGTAATTCAACTTGCCTTTGCGACCCTGAGCCATGTGTGCAGCTCTCCTTTCCCCTTTATGGTCTTCTTAATACCAATGGTGTACATAGGTGAGAAAGCAAAGCCCTCACGGCAGTACCCTTTAGCGGGGGCGTCCGTCCGCATGGTTAAGCGAGTATCCACCTGTGGAACCAGCGCTTCGGCGCTCTGCAAGTTATCGACCTCAGCCTCGCGGCACCGATATTTGTATTCGATGGATTCGACCTTGTCTGTACCGATTAGCCTCAGGTGGATACCGGTTAGATCCTCTGGATATTCGGTGGTGCCGTAACAGGCTGTGATGTACTCATCAATCGAGATGTAGGCCTCCGGGCTGGTCGAATCCATAATTTGGCGGATGATTTCTACCTCTCCACTACCTTCCTCCAACCGGAAAATCGTCTTCACCACCACTTTGAATCTATCGAACTCAATGGTTATAGGATCAATGGTGATAATGCGGGTATCACCCTCCTCCGAGAAGGAGGCCAGTGTACGGCAGGTACACAAGTCCACCTCCTCACCGCCGTAACCAATTTTGCAGCTCTTAATAGCGCCCTCTCCAGCGTAATGAGTAAAAAAACCAGCCCGGTAGAGCGATTGCACAAGAAAGGGATACGAGGCGTCTTGCATTGCCTTCGTACCGACACCACAGGGTCGCACTAGTTTAGCAGCGTAGGGACGCAAATCCACCATCGCACCGCCTTGATTCATGTCAAGGCAGAAACGCATAAAGGGATCGGCGTACCAGAACATCTGGCGCTTTGAGCCGTAGAGAATATCCTTCCAGAGCGTGCACTCGGGCCGGGTGTATGGCCGATCGTGGCGGTAAACATCTGCAAATTCGCTCATGGTCATGTCTTGCAGTTTGCCCTGCTTTTTGAGTTCGC
The DNA here is from genome assembly GCA_022865905.1 of Anaerolineales bacterium. Taxonomy (GTDB): domain Bacteria; phylum Chloroflexota; class Anaerolineae; order Anaerolineales; family Villigracilaceae; genus CG2-30-58-95. Next base: position 7,531 of record JALHUM010000068.1, read on the forward strand.
CGTAGTAGGCCATGCCATCCTTGTAACTTTTGAGCAGTAGGGCATAATCGGCTTCCCAGCGTCCGCCCTTGCTCATCCAGCCGGGGCCGACGTACATCATGTTGTACGAATAGCCGCGATTGTATTTGGTCATTGAGCGGTACTGATCAACGATATTTTTGAAATAGGGCAGTTCGCCGTTTTCGTAGACCATACCGCGCAAAATATTTTGCGGGTGTGTGCCATAGTACGAGCCGGGGCCGTCGAAAACGGCCATCAGGTCGCGCGAAAGGTGCGGGATGGCGACAATGCCAATGTCATCGGCTTCGTCGGAGGCAACGCAGTGGATGTTGCGCTTCGACGGAATCCATGGATTCCAGGGGCCACCATCCATCAGGGTGTACCAGGAGTTGTTGGCGTTCCAGTAGGCCTTGGGGCCTTCCTCCCAGCAGGTCGCCACAGCGGCCTTGACCATCGGGTACTTTTCTTTGATGTAATTGACCAACTCGGCGTCCATGTAGTAGGAGCCGGTGGAGGTGGGGTAAAAGCCAAAGACCACGTGGAACTTGCCAAAGACCTCGTCCACAATTTTGCGCTTGTCTTCCATCGAAAACAGCCAGATGGCGAGTTCCTTGGATTTGAACTTTTCGCGGAACTCCTTGCATTGGATTCCCAAAAAGGTCGAGCCGATTTCGTCCCCGAATTGTTCGTGGTGCTCTTTGGCAATCGCCACCGCCTCAGCATTGAACAGGCTGGCGTAGGTCATCTGGATAGTGGTGCGCAATCCGTTATCGTGGGCAATCTGCTGCTGGGTGCGGAAAATATCGAGCGACTCCTGCAAGACGGCGCTGCGAGTTAGATCCTCCTTCTTCCCTTGTTCTGCCTCTTTTTGGATATATTCAGGCACCATCTCTGGTCGGTGGATGACGGTTAGGTAGAATGCACTCATATCGGTTTCTGTTCAGCACGCGGCAGGGGTAATCCACCACTGCTCATGCAATTTACTAGTTCGAGCAAGGAAATGGAACTTGATGGTTAGGTATTGATAATATTGACTATGGATTCAGGTACTCCTCCAGCGCTGGTAACGCACGGTCGTTGAAATCAAATAAGGCTTGATTTTCCCAGGCGTTCCCTGACTGTGGATCCGTTGAGTCCCATCCATTCCCTGTTACCGCTGTCCAGGTAGCATCCCAATAAAAAATCCCGAGGCCGCGTCCATTTGCCACAGCTCGCACAACCGACATGACATCCCTCAGCATGAGACGCTGACCTTCCGGTGTGAATGAATAACCGTCGAGGCCATTTTCCTATTGGCAATGTTGGAGAGGGAATCATCCTCAAGGACCGTGGATGCATAGGCGAACTCGGCCACGATCACATCTTTATCATAGCGGGCGGATATATCATTCAAGTTGGCCTGCAACTGCGCCAGGCTGCCATGCCAGAAGGGATAGTAAGAGACGCCGATCACATCGAAGGGGACATCCCGGCGGGTGATGTTATCAAACCACCAGCGCGCCATCTCATTATCTCCGCCCTCGGCGATATGCAGCATGACCAGGGTTGAACTGGAGCTGTCTTTCACGGCTTGGTAGCCGGATTTCAAGAGAGCCGCCAGGTTATCGAAATGATTGTAATCTCCGTCGGGCCACAGCATTCCAGCGTTTATCTCATTTCCTATCTGAACCATATCTGCTGGAGTACCCTGGGCAGCCAGGCTACTGCAGACATCATAAGTGTGATCATAAACTGCCTGCTTGAGCTGCTCGAAGTCGTAATCCTTCCAGGCGGCGGGTTTATTTTGTTTTCCTGGATCAGCCCAATCATCTGAATAGTGAAAGTCCACCGACAATTTTATGCCCAGGCTCTTCAGCCTTAAGGCCATTGCTAAAATTTCGGCTTTATTGTGGTACCCATCGGCCGGATCCACCCAAACCCGCAGGCGGGCGTAATTCAGGCCATTGTCTTTCAGGATCTGCAGGGCATCGGCTTGGGACCCGTCGCTGTAATTATAAACCCCTCCCTTATCTTCAGACTTCTTCAAGCTGGATATATCTGCGCCAAGAATGGAAAGCGCAAACCGACTAGGAACCAGTTCAATATCATCAAAGCTGGCCCAACTATCAGGAGTGCCAAACGAGTGAAGGCTGATAGTGCATTGACCGTCGGTGACCTGGTTCGAGACCACTAGCTGGATCCAACGATACCCTGGTGTTGTGGCAGGCACATAGCCCCGTTTTTCCTGGTTCCCACACTTGAGGGCAAGATAGACTTCATTTTGCCCACTTGAACGGGCCCAGGCGCGCAAGGTATACCAGTCATTGGCCAGCCCTGAGATAGACTGAGAAGTTTCCAAAATGTAGGTTTCCGAGGCCTTATGGGTCAGGCGAAAACTACCGGAATGGCCACTGTCTTCAATGAGAATTGCATTCTCCGCGCCGGTGCTGCTCCAACAGGTCTCCCCGGCGAGCAGCAGCAGCTACTTCACGAACACTGATACTTTCAACCGGTTGGATGGCGGCCATTTGCGTGCGCTTTCCCTGGCTGACGGCCTCCTGCGCCTGGAGTGCAATCGCGCGGCCGTCAGCGATGGCCTCCAGACAGCCATGGTTTCCGCATGTGCAGACGGGACCGTTTTCGTCAATGGTCAGGTGGCCGTTCTCACCCGCCGAACCGGTCACGCCGCGGTAGATCTGTCCGTCGAGGAGCAGACCTGCGCCGATCCCTGTCCCGACCTTGATATACGCCAGGTTCCCTTCGCCTCGTCCAGCTCCGGCGGCCCACTCGCCCAGCGCGCCCAATTCTGCATCGTTATTAAGTGAGACCGGGCATCCCCAGCGTTTCTCCAGATCATCCCGGATAGGATATTGATCCCAGCCGGGCATGAGCGGCAGGATGGGGTGGGCGTAAGGCGTCGAAATGACTTAGCATGATCAGAATGTTATTTTCCTCTATTACGGGTTGCAACATCAAATATGACCGCACCTGCAAGCACAAGGGCTCTGACGATATACTGGATGGATATGTCCCAGCCCAGGAGGTTCATACCGTTCGTCAATGACGCCATGACCAAAGCACCGAGGATCGACCCGGTAACCTTGCCAACACCCCCCGCCACCGCCACCCCACCGACAAATGCTGCCGCGATGGCATCGAATTCCATCCCCTGTCCTGCGATCGTCGTGGCGGACCGCAACCAGGACGCATACAGCATACCCGACAAGGCGGTGAGCAGGCCCATCGAGCCAAAAACGAAAAAGGTGATCCTCTTTACGCTGATGCCGTTCAGCTGAGCGGCCTCTGGATTTCCGCCGACAGCGTAGATATGCCTGCCGATGACAGTCTTGGTCGTGATGTAAGAATAAAGGAGAACCACAAATATTAGGATCACTGCGGCCCAGGAGAGTCCCTGGTATCCCGCGAGTACCCAGGTGATGACGCCAATTACAGCCGAGATAAATACCAACTTGACTATGAACATGTTCATCGTCAGTACTTCAAAGTGGTAGGCTTTAGTTTTTTGGCGGCTGCTGATTTCACCTCTGATGAATAGAATGATGGCCAATAATCCGAGGAGAAGCGTTACTTTGTGTATTCCTGGCAAGAACGCAATGCCGGGAATGTCGGGAATGAAACCGTTACCTAGAGCGTTGAATACATCGTTCTCGATTATTATCGTGCCCTTGCTTCTGGTTGCAAGCTGCAAGGCTCCCCTATACCCCAGCCATCCAGCAAGCGTGGCAACAAAGGCAGGAATTTTCATTTGCGCCACCAGAAAGGCGGTTAATAACCCCGCGCACAACCCAATAACCAGCACTAACGGTATGGTTGCATACAACGGTAGATGCCAGTATTTTATAGCGATGGCTGCAATCGCGCCGAGAAAGCCTGCGAGATATCCGACCGACAGGTCGATATGGCGAATGACAATGACCAGGGTCATGCCAACCGCCAACACGGCGATATAGCTCATCGCATTCACCAAATTTCCGATATTCCTCGATGAGACAAAGAGGCCTTTCGTCGTGATGGCGAAGAATACAACGATCACGACAAATGCGATATACATGCCGTATTCACGGATATTGTGTTGTTGTTTTTTTAGGATATCTTTGAAAGACATGTCGTGCCTCCTGCTAGAGATCAGACAGCCACTGCATCGGCAAAGTCATCACGGGCGCCGATCATATAGGCGACCACCCGCTCGCGAAAGTCATCTATGTCGCCAGCGACGGGACAGTCGCGGACCTTGCGGCCGTTGCGCATCACCATCAACCGGTCGCTCACGCTGTAGATATCTTCCAGGCGGTGGCTGATGACGATGATCGAAGCGCCCTGAGCCTTGAGCTCGCGTACCAGGTCAATCACCTTGCTGATGGCCGCCACGCTCAGGGCCGCGGTGGGCTCGTCCATGATAATGACCTTGGAATTGAATGCCATGGCACGCGCAATCGCTACAGACTGGCGCTGTCCACCGGATAGCCTTTCCACCAGCAAGCGCACGGAGGGGATTTCAATCTTGAGACGATCAAGCAGACGCTTTGCATCTTTCTCCATGTGGCGGCTGTCCAGTACGCCGAACGACCCGAGCTGTGTGCTGACCGCTTCCCGTCCCAGGAAAACGTTGGAGGTCACGTCAAGGTTGTTGGCAAGAGCCAGGTCCTGGTACACCATCTCAATGCCAAGACGACGCGCGTGCAAAGGATCTGTCAGATGTGCCTTCCTACCCTCGATGAGGATCTCTCCTTCATCAGGGATATAGGCCCCACTGAGAACCTTCATCAAGGTAGACTTGCCGGCGGCGTTGTCGCCTACCAACCCCAACACTTCACCGTGGTGCAATACCAAGTCTACTCCGCGCAGTGCCTGGACAGCTGCAAAGTTCTTCTTGATGTTCCGCATTTCCACGACCGGTGTGGTTTCTGGCATAGTTTCCATAGTTTTTTCTTTGATTTTAGACTAAGAAAGGAACATTCACGGATAGCGATGTCTCGCCATCCGTTTCCCAAAAAGGTTAATCCAAATTAGTCTGACTATTATCCCCATTTGTCAAAGTGCAGATGTCAGGAGAACTGCAGGAATAGTGATGAATTTGCCATCACTATTCCTGCGTTGACGAACAAAGAAATGTTATGGTAATCCGGTAAAGTCGGAAGCCGGCCAATAACCGGAGTCGATCACGGCAGCCTTGACATTGTTTATATCAACCGTGACGACCACAGACGGTTTGGCAGGGACGTCGATCTTGCCGTTGTTGTAGGTTGTGGTTTTTTCAGGGGTATTACCCTTCAGATA
>JALHUM010000069.1 GCA_022865905.1 Anaerolineales bacterium
GACTCTGGCGCATTATTGAGCGCGAACCTAGATGTAAAAAACCCAAACCGCCTCGCTGACCTGGAGCACCTGCCGCCCGCTGATCTGGCGGAGAGCATCGCATCGAAGGAGCGCGCGATTGCGGGGTTGATGGATGAAATCAAGCGTCTGCTGGCGGAAGGTGTATGATGGCGAATGGCTGGCAAACTGTTCCATTTAGCGACGTTTTAAAAGTCGTTTCTCACCCTGAAACGCTCGACCGCGATAAAACTTATCGTATCTTGGGAATGCGCTGGTACGCCCAAGGATTGTTTATTCGAGAAGACAAACCCGGTCACGAGATTCAAGCCAACGAGTTATTTCGCGTTGAAAAAGATGATTTTGTTTACAACCGTCTTTTTGCCTGGAAAGGCTCTTTTGGAATCGTTGATGAAACGACAGCGGGCGGTTATGTTTCTGGTGAATTTCCCTGTTTTCATGTCATAACAGAAAAAGCCGACCCCAAATTTATTCACTTGTATTTATCTCAAGAATCGATTTGGAATGAGATTGCGCGTGTTAGTTCAGGTCAAACAAACATTAGCCGTTTACGCTTGAAGGTACCAACTTTTCTGGCAATGGAAATCCCCCTGCCGCCACTGACGGAGCAACACCGCATTGTGGCGCGCATCGAGGCGCTGGCGGCGCGCGGCGCTGAATCCCAATCCCGGCGCAGGGAGGCGAGTGAGGAAACAGAAGCCTTTCTTTATTCTGTGCTGAATTCTGTTTTTAGCACATCGCCCTTTCCACGCAAAACTGTTGGCGAACTGTGTGATACCAGAAGTGGCGGGACGCCAAGCCGCACGTGCGCTTATTTCTTTGAAGGTGACATTCCTTGGATTAAATCTGGCGAACTTGAAGATGATTTTATCCATCGCGCCGAAGAACACATCACAGAAGAAGCAATAACATCATCTAGCGCAAAAATTTTTCCAAAAGGCACGCTTGTTGTTGCACTTTATGGTGCAACAGTTGGTAAAACTGGTGTGCTTGAAATCGATGCCGCTACCAATCACGCCGTTTGCGCTTTGTTTCCTAAAGGCGAAATCTCTCGAGATTACCTTTGGTGGTTTTTACGCGCCAAAAGACCTGAGTTTTTAAAGTCAAGTTTTGGCGGCGCACAGCCAAACATTAGCCAAAAAGTTATCCGCGAAACCGAAATGCCTGTTCCCCCGCTGGAAAAACAGCGGCGGCTGGTGGCGTACCTGGATGGGTTGCAGGTGCAGGTGTCCGCACTACGGGCAGCACAGGCGGAAACAGAGAAGGAATTGTCCGCGTTGATGCCGTCCGTGCTGGATATGGCGTTTAAGGGAGAGTTGTAGGAGGAAAACATGTCAGAAATCATGCACTTTGAAACAGAATTTGTTCAACGAACTCGACATATTCTAAGAAGATATCGGGGCAAATACAAGTTGAGCAACGTGATAAACTGCACTTTAGGGTTAATTATTCTGCCGAATGAAATGTTGAATCATAGTCAAAATCCAATTTGGGAAATGCCCATTGGAGGGATTCCAGAGATAAACAATCTCCGCATTCGGAGATTTGAACCTATCAAGAAGAAAAAGCGGTCTGGAGAAATAGAGAATTTTCCAAAGACTTTGAAAATCTTTTTGAAGAAAGTTCGAAATGGGTTAGCACATCAGAATATCGAACCCGTCAATACTAACAGGATATTCACTGGCATCATAATTAGGAATTATTATGGTGAAGGTACAAGCGATTTAGACTTGGAAATTGAGTTTAATCGAGAAGAACTTGAAGGATTTGCGCTTTTTATTGCAGAAAAGTATCTGGAGAATTAATTCACATGGATGTACAGCAACGGCTGGTGGCGTACCTGGATGGGTTGCAGGTGCAGGTGTCCGCACTACGCGCGGCGCAGACTGAGACGGGCAAGGAATTGTCCGCGTTGATGCCAAGTATTCTTTATAAAGCATTCAAAGGTGACCTATGAACATTTGGATTGAAATCAATAAACTCAGTGGTCAAACACTCAGAACGCTGGATCAACGTAAACCATTTGATGTGGTTGAGGTTAACGAACATGCTGTCGTTGTTCGTCCACATAAAAGTGAGATTGAGCGGCAGATTTCACGTGACGCTATAGAAAACGCTTTTAGAAGATTGGTTGTCGCTGGCGAAATAACACGAACAGAAATACATTCGGAGTTCAGCGAGTTTAACCCTGCTTATGTGGTGGCAATCCTTGCTGCACTTCCAAACGTAAGACATTCAATCCGCCCTATTCGTTTATGGATAACAGGCTAAAATTAGCTGGGCTGGTAGTGTACATGGATAAGTTGCCCCCTGACGGGGATGATATCCACGCTGCAGGGGGTGCAAGTAAGATGGACCAAAATATGATCAGTCGAACGATCAGAGTATGAGGAGATAAAATGAGAATACTGGTGAGAAAAGAAAAATCCAAGCAATGGGATTTTGCCGAACCGATTAACCCTAAGATTGAAGCAGAATTACAGCATCTGTTGGCTGAGTCTCCGTCCATTATTCCCATTGACGATATTCGCGAAGGGATTTCCCCTCTAGTCTTCGCTGTGAGAGAATTCGGTCTTCCTGGTTCCGGAAACACAGATGTCATCGGTTTCACACCTGAAGGGGATATTGCCATCATTGAGTGCAAGCTGTCTGCGAATCCCGAGGTCAAGAGGAAGGTGATTGGGCAGATCCTTGAGTATGCAGCTTATTTATGGGAGATGAAGTATGACGATCTTGATCGAAGAGTTTATGATATTTGTAAAAAACCCCTTGTTTCTCTTGTAGCAGAGGCTGTTGCAGGTGAGTTTGACGAGGTTGCTTTTCGCACCGGGATTGATACTGTTTTGGCAAGTGGCACATGTATTCTAATTGTCGTGGTAGATGAAATCAATGAAGAGCTCAAACGGGTCATTAGGTATTTCAATGAGTGCGGTAAATCGGGGTTTTCATTACATGCCCTCGAGGTGCGAAAATATAAAACTGAAGGAATAGAATTTCTCGTTCCCCACATGCACGGGGTATCCATACAACCATCGGGGAACGCTGGGAGAAGGAAGCGATGGACTGAGGAGGCCTTTTTCAGAGTTCTCAAAGAGAACAATCCAGCAGGAGTTGTAAGGATCGTCGAGGATGTCTATAAATGGTCGAAAGAGAATGCAAATCGCGTGTGGTTCGGGACCGGTGTAGAGAAGGGCTCTTTCACTTTTCATTACCTAAAGGAAGGAAAAACCATCTCCATATTTTCTGTCTATACCCATGATAATTTCATATTGAATTATGGCTGGCTGCTCCCCGTTCTTGGAGAGGAGATTATGAAAGAGTTCCATCAGCGGATAATAAAAATTCCGCCCTTCAAAAATACTCCAAACGATTTTAACAGGTGGCCCTCATTCAAGATATCAGAAATCTTCAATAATTCAGAAGATATCGAGGCATTCAAACGCGAGGTACTATGGCTCAAGGAGAAGCTAGAGTCGTAAGAACTTATCGATGAGTACTTGATGTCTCATTGGCAAAACAAGGTAGATTCCTTCCTATGAACAGCAGCGTCTTGTCCCCTAAAAGGGATAATAATGGCATACCTGGATGGGTTGGATGGGTTGCCCCCTTACGGGGACCTTCGGCAGGCGCACGCCTCCGTCGCTGTCGAAGATCCCGCCTGTCCTGACGGTTTTGGTCAGGGCGTTCTTGGCGGGGCGGGCGGCGCAGGCCGAGACGGGGAAGGAATTGCGCATGCGGACGTTGATGCTATCAATTTTGGATCGGGCGTTTAAGGGAGAGTTGTGAACATGTTTGAACTTCGTTTTGATAAATCGTCGATTCTCGAATGGGCAGCCCGCTATCCGGCTGACTACGATGAAGAAGTTGAAACAATTATTGCGCCGCAAGTACGCGCCCGCGGGTATTTTATGAAATCCGAATTCCTGAAACTCTGCCGCTGGAAGACGCCGCGCAGCAAGCCGCGGGTTGTAAGCAACCCTGAAGACTTTATCCAGGAAGTGACGCGTACCGCCCTGTCCACGCCGAGTGAAAGGCTTCGGATTGAAGTGCTTACCCTCTTGAGTGGCGTGAGTTGGCCTACGGCTTCGGTGCTTCTGCATTTTGGCCATACCGACCCGTATCCAATTCTGGATTTCCGAGCGCTCTTTTCACTTGGAATTGATTCAGAACAAACCGAATATGATTTCGATTTCTGGTGGGCCTACACCCAATTTTGCCGCCAACTTGCAAAAGAAGTCGGCGTATCCATGCGTATCTATGTCCCGTCTCATTCCAGCCGCTGAGCGCATCCGGCGTGCCCGCCTGCAAATCCAAAAAGCCCGCGACCTGCCCGTACTGGCCGAGGGCGGCAAGAATGATTTTTCATACATAGCCCAGGTAAAGGCGCTCCTGCAGGATGCGCGTGACCTGGTCAAATTCATCCCGAAGACCCCGAGCGCCACCGCTGAGATCAAGGAGCAGGTTAGCCAGATCTTCCAGGAAGCCGACCGGGCCAACCAGGATATCTTTCATTAGCCATTCTCGCGGAGAAATCTCATGAAAGGGTATTCCGGCACCTATGAGATTAGATGGTCAGACCTCGACGCCAACGGCCATGTAAATTACGCGGCCTATATTGATGCCGCAGGTGATCTGCGCTACCGTTTCTTTACCGAACGTGAGTTTCCGCCCGAAAGATTTGAGCAACTCGGGATCGGGCCAATTTACACTGCCATCCATGCCCAGTTTTTGCGAGAAGTACGCATGGGCGAAACGATAACCATAACCTATTCCCTGTCTGGCCTTTCACCGCAAGGGGCGCGCTGGAAAGTCCATCATGACGTTCTCAAATCCAACCGGAAAAAAGCTGTCAGTATTGATCTAGAAGGAGCCATTCTCAATCTAACCACCCGCAAGCCTGTCCCTCCAACGCTCGAATTATTACAAACCTTCAACTTGATCCCGCGCTCAACGGATTTTGAAATACTATCAGAGACGCGTTGGATAAAATGATCTTCGAGTCTGCGCGGCAGGTGGAGGGGTTGTTTCAGAGTTAGTTGGCGGAGGCGTTTCGTGGCTAAATCGTCCCGCTGGTTTTCTCGAACGGTCAAAATACATCGCACAAACCTGCGGGACGTTGCTATTGCGGCTGTCGTGCGGCGTTGGGTCGCAGGTGGCGCAGTTGCGCGCTCCGCCGAAAAGGAAGATCTGGTCAGGAGGAAGTATTGATGTCGGGTGAAATTGTTCTCATCGTCAATGGAAAACCGCATACCGTCCAGGCGGCGCCGGATACACCGCTCCTTTATGTCCTGCGCAACGAACTTGAACTAAACGGCCCTCATTTCGGTTGTGCTGGGGAAAAATGCGGTGCTTGCATGGTGCTGGTCGGCGCAAAACCCACCCTGTCCTGTCACCTGCCTATCTCCGAAATCGGCCGCTCTCGCATTACAACGCTGGAAGGTTTAATTGAAGATGGTGAATTGCACCCAGTGCAGCGGGCGTTTATCGAGGAACAGGCAACGCAGTGCGGCTACTGCGTCAATGGGATGATCATAACCACTGCGGCGATGTTATGGAAAAATCCGCACCCGACCGACGAACAGATCCGGGCAGCCCTGGACGGGAATCTGTGCCGCTGCGGCGCCCACCTGCGCATCCTCCGCGCCGTCAAACGCGCCGAGAAGTTGATCTCGGGAGAAGAGGAAGAATGATGGCGAAGCAAAGCAGGCAAGGGAATTCGGAAGGCGGACGCCGGCAAGGACGTCGGGGGTCGGGGAGGCGGGAGGCCTTCTGGGGACAGTTGACAAACTGGCTCGACGACTGGCTGGCAATTAATCCAGATGGGACGGTTACCGCCTTCAGCGGCAAGGTCGAACTGGGCACGGGCGTCCGCACTGCCCTGGCGCAGATCGTTGCCGAGGAGCTGGAGGTGCCCTTCGAGCGCGTGCACATGGTCATGGGGGATACTGAACGCACGCCGGACGAGGGCTATACGGCGGGGAGTATGACGATCAGCACGAGCGGCACTGCCCTGCGGAATGCGGCCGCGGAAGCGCGGCGCGTCTTGATGGAAATGGCCGCGGAGCGGCTGGATGCCCGTCTGGATGAGTTGACCGTGCAGGATGGCTTGATCTCGCTGATCCGGCATCCGCAGCGAAAGATCACCTATGCCAAATTGATGGGGGGGGAGGCATTCAACCTCGAAGTCACGGAGGATGTCCCCCTGAAGGATTCGAAGACCTATACCATCGTTGGCACATCCACTCCGCGTGAGGATATTCCCCGTAAGGTAGCCGGTCAGCCCAGCTTTATCCAGGATTTGCGCGTGCCTGGCATGCTGCATGGGCGTCTGGTACGCCCGCCGAGCGCGGCTGCGGAACTCATTTCGATGGACGAGAGTTCGGTGGCAGAGTTACCTGGCTTGGTCAAGGTCGTACAGCGCGGCAATTTCATCGCTGTCGTCGCGGAACGCGAAGAGCAGGCGATCCTCGCCGCGCAGCATCTCAAGGTGAAATGGCGTGAGAGGGCCGCCCTGCCGCCCATGCAGGATTTGTACACAACCCTGCGTTCCCAGCCGACGCAGGATACCTTGCTGGTTGAACAAGGAGATTATGAGACTTCCTTCAAGCAGGCCGCCCGGCAGTTGCACGCCTCCTATTACCAGCCGTACCATGCGCACGCCTCGATTGGCCCCTCGTGTGCTCTTGCCGATGTGAAAGAGGATCAAATCACGGTCTGGGCGAGCACGCCGGGTCCTTATCCGTTACGTGGGGCACTGGCGCAACTGCTCGACGTGCCCGCTGAAAAAGTGCATCTGATTCATGTGGAAGGGGCAGGCAGCTATGGTCAGAACGGGTCGGATGATGCCGCCGCAGACGCCGTCATCCTGTCACAAGCGGTGGGCAGACCGGTGCGCGTGCAATGGTCGCGCGAGGATGAGTTCGTCTGGGAACCGAAAGCCCCCGCGATGGTGATGGAGGTGCATGGCGGTCTGGATACACAGGGCAATGTGGTCGCCTGGGACTATCATGTCTGGTCACCGTCACATGTGGCGCGGGCGCGCTCCCCTGAACAATTGGTGGCAGGCCAACTGCTCTTCGGGCAGGCTGCTCCGCAATTCGGATTTTCCTTTGGCGCCGAGCGCAACGCGCCCACCAATTATTCTTTCCCGAACCAGCGAGTGACTGTCCATTACCTCGCCGACTCGCCGTTGCGTGCTTCTTCCTTTCGGAGTCTGGGCGGCGCGGAGAATACCTTCGCCAACGAATCGTTCATGGATGAGCTGGCGGCGGCCGCCGGCATGGACGCTTTGGATTTTCGGCTACGCTATCTGGCCGATGCGCGTGCTCGAGAGGTGCTGAAGGCGGCAGCTGAGAAGGCCGGCTGGGAGGCGCGTCCGTCCCTGCATGGAAAGAAGAAAAAAATGGCGCAGGGACGCGGCGTGGCCTTTGCGTGGTATGAGAATGATCAAGCCATTGTGGCATGTGTTGCCCACGTCCTGGTGGATGCCACAAGTGGAGCTGTGCGCGTGAAGCGGTTGGTTGTCGCACACGACTGTGGGCTGATCATCAATCCGGATGGTTTGAAGAATCAGATCGAAGGCAATGCCATCCAATCTCTCAGCCGTGCACTCAAAGAAGAGGTAAAGTTTGACGAATGGCGGGTGAAGAGCGTTGATTGGGACTCGTACCCTATCCTGACGTTTTCCGAAGTGCCTGAAGTAGAGATTGTCCTGATCAACCGTCCCAACCAACCCGCGCTGGGAGCGGGAGAACCCTCGACAATTACGACAGCCGCAGCGGTTGCCAACGCGATCTTTGACGCCACGGGTGCACGCCTTCGCCAGATTCCATTCACGCCCGAGCGGGTCAAGGCAGCTCTGTGCTAATCGCTCCTTGAGCGGTGGCAGGAGGCCGCCCTTTTTAATTCGCTTTCTCCGAGCTGCCAAGAAAGTTGCCGCGCTGCGACAGAAGGTAGTGTCCCGCCTGTCCTAGATCTTTTGGCGTCGTGTTGAAAATGCTCTCCATGTTCACCTTACACACCGCTTGCCATCTCCCCCGCTGTAGCATAAACTAGAGCCATCCCCTCCCAAGTGCTCCCAACCATGAATCTCCTCTCCGTCCTCCTCTCCCTCCTCCCCATCCTCGTCGTCTTCATCCTGCTGCTCTGGCGGCGCATGGCTGCTGATTCCGCCGGTCTCATCGGCTGGATCGTCACCCTGCTGGTCGCTTGGCTCTACTTCCAGACGCCGCCTGCCATCCTGCTCAAGGCCAGTTTCTCAGGGGTGGTCGCCTCATTCCCCATCACTATCATGGTGGCTACCTCCCTCCTCCAGATCTTCCTTATGGTCGAGACGGGCGCCATCGCCCGCGTGGTGGCGCTCATCAAGACCATCGCACCCAAAGACCAGATCGTGCAGATCATGATCGTCAATGTCGGCTTTGGCACGCTGCTGGCCGCCATGGGTGCCACGCCCGTGTCCATCCTGCCGCCGATCATGCTGGCGCTCGGCTACTCGTCTTTCGTCGCCATCGCCTTGCCTGCCATCGGCTACGACGCTTTGTGCACCTATGCCCTACTGGGCGTGCCGGTGGTCGTCTTCGCCTCGATGGTCGGCAAGCCAGTGAATGAGGTCGGCAGCTACTTCGCCCGCTTCATGCCGGTCATCAGCACCTGTATCGCCCTCGGCATGTTGTGGATCGTCGGACGTTGGAAACTGGTCGGACGCGGGCTGCTCCCGGCGTTGCTCTCCGGACTCTCAGCCGGCTTCATCGCCATCGGCATGAACGCCATCGGCATGGTGACCCTGACCGGCGTGGCGGCCGGCTTAGGCGTTATCGTGATGATGTTGTTTTACTTAGTGGCTATGCGCAAACCGCTGCGCAACCGGAGCTTCCTTACAGACGCCGACCACGCCGCTGAGACGCGTTTGCCGCTTTGGAGAGCCATCTCCCCCTGGCTTATCCTGACCCTCTTCGCCGTGCTGGTCAACCTGCCCTCCCTGCCCTTCTACGAGTTGACCTTCAACACCTGGGCCATGCCGGTGACCATCATCCCTGCCGCCTCGGAGAAGGTGCGCCTTTTCTGGCAAGCTTATTTCTGGATCTTGGTTTCGACGGTCTTTGCCCTGCCCATCCTTAAGCCATCGCGGAAGCAACTCGGTGAATCGCTCAAGAAATGGCTCAAGCGCGCCCCACGTCCCATGCTGGCCTCGGCGGTCTTCTTTGCTGTCGCCTACATCTTCAACCACTCCGGCAAAGGGTTGGACTGGCAATTGGCGGATGCCAGCCACAACATGATCGCTGTATTAGCCAACGCCTCGGCCTCCGCTTTTGGCAAGTTCTACCCGCTTATCGCCCCTTACCTCGGCATGTTGGCCGGTTTCATCAGCGGCTCGGAGACTTCCGCCATCGCCATGCTGACCGCGCTGCATCTCTCCACGGCGGAGAAGATCGGCGCGATCGGCCTGCTCGTCGCCGCGGCCAGCGGGATCGGGGCCGGGCTGGCCAGCGTCATCTCGCCCGCCAAACTGCAGAATGCCTCTGCCTCCATCGACCGCATCGGCGAGGAAGCCTCCGTGCTGCGCGTGACGTTCGTGGTTTCGATGGTCATCACGGCAGTGTGCGCGCTGATGGCGATGATCTGGGCTTTTTGATGATTGGGTACAACGAAATTTATTTCGTTGACAGCACAGCGAAATTTATTTCGCATTCATCTCCTCGAAAACGAAAACACACGCATCCCCATGTCCCACCGCAACTTCTACCGGCGCCGCCTGCCCCACTGGCACCCCGAAGGCCAGACCTTCTTCATCACCTTTCGTCTGGTCAACTCTCTCCCTGCCCAGGTCATTCAGGCGCTACAAGAAGAGCGTGAACGGGAGCGCCAGATCATTTGCACTCAATTCAGCGGCAACCAACAACGTCAGGAGCTCTACAACCTGGACAAAAAATACTTCGGTCGCTTCGACGCCTGGCTCGACCGCTGCATCGCCGAAAGTCCGCGCTGGCTGGTGCAAGAAAACGTCGCCCGCATTATAGTCGATCAAATCCACGCTCTGGATGGCGAACGCTATCGCCTGATTGCCTGCTGCATCATGTCCAATCACATTCACCTGTTCATAGACACCGCCGGCTACCAGCCACCAGTCACTCCACCCCATGATGGCCCCACGGCCCCCTATCCGCTGGCAGATACCCTCAAACTGCTAAAAGGTCGCACGGCACGCTACTGCAACCAAGCGCTGGGGCGAGGCGGTGCCTTCTGGCACCACGAAAGTTACGATCATGTCGTCCGGGACGAAAAAGAATTCGAGCGCATTATCTGGTATATTCTTAACAATCCCGTCAAGGCCGGTCTGGTAAAGAACTGGGAAGATTGGCCGTTCACGTATTGCGTGGAGTAATCCCTGAACAAGGCAAAATGAATTTTGCCCAACCCATACCGCGTACCGCGAAATTTATTTCGCTTGCAAAGGCAAAATGAATTGTGCCAAACCCACACAACGTACCGCGAAATTTATTTCGCTTGC
>JALHUM010000070.1 GCA_022865905.1 Anaerolineales bacterium
CTGGAGATGCTACGAGAAGATAGCAGCATTACAGCTCTCTCCTTCAAGCAAATTACATTCTGGGGCGGGTTTGATTACCTTGTAGATGGTTGGTATTTACGCTTTGGCGCTGAGATCTTCCACCGACTTTTTAAATGGGGGCCAGGCTATCACTACGTCACGCATCGTCCCCCTACTGTACACAACCCACAGGGCCAGGATTTGCGCCGCTTGCACTGGATTGATGGAAAGTTATTGGCCCGCAAGGGAATATATCTGTACCATTACTCGCTTCTCTTTCCGAAGCAAGTGCTCGAGAAGTGCGCGTACTACAAACAAGCTGATTGGGCTAGGCGCAGCAAAGCCCTGCGGTGGGCAGAGGAGAATTTTCTCAACCTGGGCAATCCCTATCGTGTACACAATGTGTATGATTACCCGAGCTGGCTAGAGCGGTTCACTGGCGATCATCCACCTCAGATCGGAATTCTGCGTGCAGATCTGCAGGCTGCGCGAATGGACATTGCGCTGCGTCCCATTGATGATATTGAACAACTCTTGCAGTCGCCCAGCTACCGACTGGGCCGGGCTGGTTTAAAATTCTTAGAACCATTTAGCCGTTGGTGGAAGCCGGGAATTTATTGGCGACAGTACCTGGAGTGCTTTATAAGAGATCCGCGTGGCAGTATTAAGAAGCTGCTACGGAATGTGTTGAAGGTAGGGGGGCAGCAGCCTTGAAGGTTCTTCGCCTCAGTACCCACGACATCGCTGGGGGCGCTACCCGTGCTGCTTTCTGGCTGCATACGGGACTGCGTCGCCTTAACTAGGATTCGTCAATGCTCGCTGATCATCACAAGAATAATAATGCCAACTGCGCTGCCTCCAATCCACTCAGCCATCTGAATCGCGTGATGATATATGTCCGAAATCAGTATGACTTTACTCACCCACGTGAGGAGTGGTTCTGTGACTGAGAGACCGTTGCATATTCTTCAGGTCAACACGTCAGATATCGGCGGCGGTGCTGAAAAGATCGCCTGGGATCTGTTTCAAGCTTGTCGTGCGCGCGGGCTCGGATCCTGGTTGGCTGTAGACAGCAAACATAGCGATGACCCTGATGTCCTGCTGGTGCCGCGGGTATCTAACACTGATCGCAGCAGCAAATGGACTCGCGGATGGCTCACCATCGCGAATAGGTTGTCATCATTAGAAGGAAAAGTTTGTGGTTGGTGGAGGGTATTAAGCTTATTGCGCATAATCGCGCGGCCAGGGTTGCTCTTAGAAATCCAGCAGGGAAATGAAGACTTCGATTTCCCAGGCTCCTGGCATGTCCTGGATCTGCTAAGTGAGCGCCCTGACATCCTACACTGCCATAATCTTCACGGAGGGTACTTTGACATGCGGGCACTACCCTGGCTCAGCCAAGAGGTTCCAACGATGCTCACCTTGCATGATCCTTGGTTGCTTAGTGGCCATTGTGCGTACTCATTTGACTGCGAGAGATGGACAACCGGATGCGGTCATTGTCCAGATCTAACCATATACCCAGCCGTCAAGCGCGATGCCACAGCCTACAACTGGCAGCGAAAAGAAAATATCTATTCTAGTAGTCGACTATATGTTGCAACACCCTCGCAATGGCTCATGCGCAAAGTGGAGCGGTCCATCTTGGCTTCCGCCATCGAGGAAGCGCGAGTCATCCCCAATGGCGTAGATTTTGCGGATTTCCATCCAGGCGACCGGCGGGAAGCGCGGGCAGAGTTAGGTATCCCACAGGATGTTAAGATGCTTCTATTCGTTGGCTCCACCCGAAGCAATTCGTGGAAAGACTATACCACGTTGGAAGTTGCAGTTAAACGGGTGGCAGAGCGTTTGCCAACTGAACGAGTTGTTCTGATTTGTCTGGGCGAGGAACATCAGCCGCAGCGCATCGGACAAGCAGAGGTACATTTCGTCCCCTATCAGAAGGATCCCAGTACAGTGGCTCGTTACTTTCAAGCTGCCGATGTCTATGTCCACGCGGCCAAGGCCGAGGTTTGGGGGCTTGTTATCACTGAAGCTCTCGCCTGTGGCATACCGGTGGTAGCGACGGCGGTGGGAGGCATCCCTGAGCAGGTGAAGGACGGAGTGACGGGATTCCTTGTAGCGTCCGGGGATGCGGAGGCCATGGCAAAACATATCCTGATGCTGTTGACCGATGAGGTGCTACGCCAGCAATTCGCTCTGAACGCTGCTCAAGATGCCCGGGAGCGGTTTGATCTGAATCGTCAGGTAGACGCATATATTGAATGGTACCGGATGATTGACGAACACAGGGCCGTGGGAGCTTGAATACTGCAACTGTTGACATGCATCTCAAAGAAAGAATGGAGATATAAAGCATGCATGTGGGTCTGGTAGCCCGAGGTGATACTGCTTACGCGCTTGACTTGGCGAATTTGCTCCATAATGCCGGTTTATCCATAAGCTTATATCTATCCTATGAGCATACGGTTGAGCTGGTAGGCACTCACGACCGGCCAGTAAAGCGTCTCTATGAACTTGGGATCTTACCTTCAGCATGCGGGGTGCATCTAATAAAGCCACCTCGGATGCGTAATCCATTTTCCCTTGCCACATACTCCAGTTTGAGCAAAACCATAAAAGATGAGGGAGTAGATGTAGCGCATATCTTGGCCGGGCCTCACGAACTATGGCTGGCAGTACTCGCTTGCATCCTGCATGCCATTCCTGTGACAGGCACCATGATTGTACCTAAACCGAATGTAGGAGAGAATTTTCCGCCATTTCTCAGTAGGTTCATCAATAAACTCCTTGCCCACGGCTCTGATATGATCATCGTGAATGGCGCAGACCAGGTTGAGTTCGTGCAGAATCTGTACGGAGTACTGGCCGACCGAGTAAACTTTGTGCCATTGAATGTACGTACAACGGCTGCTATGTGGTCTGCGCAGAGAAATGCTGAAGAGCCTGGCACGATTCTCTTTTTTGGCGCTGCACGTCCTCACAAGGGATTAGAGTACCTTGTGCGAGCCCAACCTATTGTTTCCCGCCAAGTCCCCCACGCCTGCTTCTTGATTTCAGCCCATGGAAAGGAATTGCGACGATGCCGTCAGATGATCGAGGATGTCAGCAAATTTGAAATTCATGAAGGTTATGTTTCTGTTGAAGAAATGGCCACTCTATTTCAGATGGCCTCTTTGGTGGTTTTGCC
>JALHUM010000071.1 GCA_022865905.1 Anaerolineales bacterium
AGGCGTGGCACAGATTGTATCAGCCTACCCGGAATTGTCTGGTTATCGCGTCCCAATTTCTGTTGGCTTTGTGCTGTTCGTTATGCTCATCAACTTGCGCGGAGTCAAAGAATCGGGAATCGCTTTTGCGTTCCCTACATATTTTTTCCTCGGAACCATGTTCCTTACAGTTGGCATTGGCTTCCTCCGCTATCTGACAGGGAGCCTGGGTACTGTTATCGATCCGCCGCACCTTGAGGTACCGCAAGTCTTGCAACCCATAACCCTGTTCCTGATATTACGGGCATTTGCCAGCGGAACAACCACCCTGACAGGAGTGGAAGCGATTTCCAATGGGATTACTGCCTTCAAAGAACCGCGCAGCCGCAATGCCGGGCTCACGCTGGTTTGGATGGCCGGTATCTTGGCGGTCTTGATGCTGGGGGTATTCTTCCTGGCTCACTTTACTTCGGCATTACCTTCAGAAACAGAGACCGTGATCTCGCAACTGGCGCGTACAATATTCAATGGGCGCGGTTTACCATATCTTGCGGTTATTGTGGGCACAACCGTCATCCTGGTAATGGCTGCGAACACCGCCTTTGCAGACTTCCCCCGTCTGAGCGCACTGGTTGCCAAAGATGGCTTCCTGCCCCGGCAGTTATCCTTTCGCGGCAGCCGGTTGGTTTTCTCGTATGGCATAATTACACTGGCATTAATCGCCTCTTTATTGATCGTGATTTTCCAGGCAAGCGTTACCCGACTCATTCCGTTATACGCTATCGGAGTATTCCTGTCCTTTACATTATCGCAAGCCGGTATGTCAAATCGCTGGCTAAAGATCGGCCGGCTCAAACCCGGCGAAGAGCGCCCTGAGCGCGGCTCGACACTTCACTTCGAGAAGGATTGGCCGATCAAGATGATCATCAACGGCTTTGGCTCAGTGTGTACTGCTGTTGTCGCGGTAGTTTTTGCAGTAACCAAATTCCGGGACGGCGCCTGGGTGGTGCTGATCCTGTTGCCTTTACTGGTCATGATGTTTTCCCTGATACACCGCCATTACAATTCGCTGTCGAAAGGTTTATCATTGGATACCTTTGCCGGCGCCCCGCCGCGCGCCGCGCGCCACCGCGTCATCATGCCCCTCAGCGGTGTGCATCAAGGCACGTTGGAGGCGCTGCGTTATGCCCGCCGCCTTTCGGATGATATTACCGCCGTGCACGTCTCGATTGACCCGTTGGAGGCGGAAAAAGTTCGCCAGAAGTGGGAAACTTGGGGCGATGGCGTCCGGCTGGTCATCCTGGATTCCCCATACCGGTTGTTCATCGAGCCGCTGCTCGAATATATCGAGGAAATCGCTGCCAACCGCCAGCCGGATGAAACGATTACAATTGTGGTGCCGCAGTTCGTGCCATCCAAACCCTGGCACAACCTGCTGCACACGAATACCGCTAACCTGCTGCGCAGCGAATTGTTATCCAAACCCGGCATCATCATTACTGACGTGCCGTATCAGGTGCCGTAAAAAACAGGTTGGCTGAAGGAGTGAGATATGAACGTGATTGTCGTTGGATGCGGACGCCTGGGTTCGGAACTGGCCTACCGCTTGTTCCAGCAGGGACACCAGGTGACTGTGGTGGACAGCGTCGAACAATCCTTCGAGCGCCTGAAACCTGATTTTCGCGGCCGAACCGTGACCGGCGAAGCCCTCTCAAAGGAAGTGCTGGAACGCGCTGGTATTGATAAAGCCGACGGCCTGGCGGCTGTGACCAATTCGGATACGCTCAACGCCGTGGTCGCCCACACAGCCCGGACGGTTTACAAAGTCCCCCACGTGGTCGTGCGCAACTATGACCCGAGCCTGCGCCCGGTGCTGGAGGCGTTCGGCTTCCAGATAGTCAGTTCCACCGCCTGGGGCGCGCAGCGCATCGAGGAACTGCTCGGCGGCGCTGCCGTGCATACCGTCTTTTCGGCCGGCAATGGCGAGGTGGAAGTGTACGAACTGGCCGTGTCGGAAAACTGGAATGGCCGCAAACTGGGCGAACTGCTGGGCAAGGCAGCGCAGTGCCTGCCGGTGGCGTTGACCCGCTCCGGGCGCTCGTCGCTGCCTGCTGCGGATACCATGCTGGAAACCGGAGATGTGCTGATATTCAGCACCACGAAGATTGGCATAGCCACCCTGCGCGCCAACCTGACCGGAAAGGAGGCCTGACATGTTCGTCATCATTGCTGGAGGCGGACGAACCGGCGCTCAGTTGGCTGCGGTTCTGTTATCCGAGAATTATCAGGTGCGCGTCATCGAACACCGCCTTGAACTGCTCGCGCGCCTGCACCGTGAACTGCCCACCGAGGTCATTTACGAAGGCTCTCCCATTGACCCGCAGGTGCTGGAGGGCGCCGGTATCCGTAATACGCAAGTGCTGGCGGCCACCACGGATACCGACGCCAACAATCTCGTGCTGTGTTACATGGCGCGCGAGATGTTCAACGTGCCGCGCATCATCGCCCGCGTCAACAATCCGCGCAACGCCTGGCTTTTCAATGAAAATTTCTACGTGGATGTGGCCCTCAATTCAGCCAACGTGCTGGCGCACCTCATTCAGGAGGAGATGTCTCTGGGCGATATGATGACCCTGCTCAAACTGAGGCGGGGGCGCTACTCGCTGGTGGAGGAGAAGATCCCGCCGGGCGCGAAGGCCATCGGGGTTGCCATCAAGGACCTGGGTCTGCCTGACCAGTGTGTAATTGCTGGTATCATCCGGCACGGGAAGGTCATTTTGCCGCGCGGTGACACCGCGCTTGAACTCGAAGATGAGGTGCTGGCTGTTACCAACCAGGATGGCGCCCGCTGCCTGGCTGAACTCTTCGCCCCGCCGGGGAAAAAAGATTAAACACAAAAGACACAAGGGAGCACAAAGAAAAGAGCGCGGAGGCTACTTGCCTTGCGTTCTTTTTTTCTTCGTGGAACTTCTTGTCCTTCGTGTTAAGAACTACACCGCATTTTCCTGAGGCTCATTCTGTCCAAGATGGTAAGGCACTTCCATGATGACAATATCAGGCCGTTTGAGCAGCGCCTTGCGCAGCAGCGAGGCGGTGTTCATGTGCAGGCCGCTGTAGATCCATTGCGCCGGTATGAACTGTGGCACAACCACCGTCAGCATCTCGTGCGGACCGAGTTGGTCGGCCATCCGGTCAATGTAGGCGCTCAGCGGCTCGATCAGGCGGCGGTAGGGCGATGCGATGATGTGCAGGCGCACACCGTCGCCCCAGGTTGCCCACTTATTTTTGAGTTTTTCCTCTTCCAGCGGGTCAGCAGAAACATAAACGGCAGTGATATCGTTGGAGAACGAACGGGCATAGCGCAGGGCGTGCAGCACGCCGCGATGCACGCCGCTGATGAGCAACAGCACGCGGTTGCGCTGGACGCGCGGCGCCTCACCGAAATCCTCCAAAGAGAGATTGGCGGCCACATCCCTGTAGTGATGGTGGATGCGGAAGAAAATGAGCACCAGGGTTGGGACGAGGACGATGACGATCCATGCCCCGTCGAGGAACTTGGTCACGGCAAACACGATCATGACGATGGCTGTCAGTACTGCTCCGAAACCGTTGATCGCCAATTTGAGTCTCCAGCGCGGGTCATGGCGCACCGTGCCGCCCTGCTGGACGAATTCCTCATCCGGTTTGAGGTGCCCCGATTTCCACCAACGCACGGCCATGCCGGTTTGCGAGAGAGTGAACGAGAGAAATACGCCGATGGCATAAAGGGGGATGAGGGCGGTCGTCTCGGCTCTGAAGGCAATGATGAGCACAGAGGCGAACCCAGCGAGCGCGGCAATGCCATTAGAAAAGACCAAGCGGCTGCCGCGGAAAGTCAACTGCCGGGGCAGGAAGCCGTCCCCTGCATGGAGCGCGCCCAGGCGGGGAAAATCGGCAAACGAAGTGTTGGCCGCCATGACGAGGATGAGCGTGGTGCTGCCCAACAGCACATACCACATCAAGCCTGCTCCCCATATCGTGCGCCCCAGTTGCGAGATGATCGTCTCGGTGTGCGAGAACTGCGCGCCGATCTGGTTCGAGAGGAAAGTGATGCCGAAGAACATCACCGATAGGATGGCGCTCATCCAGATGAGCGTGGTGGCTGCGTTGCGGCTCTTCGGCTCCTTGAAAGCCGTAATGCCGTTGGAGATGGCCTCCACGCCGGTCAGGGCCGTGCAGCCGCTGGAGAAGGCGTGCAGGATCAGGAACAGGGTCACGCCGCGCGCCGCCTCGACCGCGGCCGGTGTCACGCCCGTCACCGCATCCAGTCCGCCGGTAAAGTATTTAAAAAAACCGATGCCGATGGTGATGAGCGTTACCCCGAGGAAAAAATAGGTCGGGATGGCAAAGGTGACGCCCGATTCCTTCACCCCACGCAGGTTGATGATCATCATCATAAGAACGAGGCCGACGGCGATCTCGACGCGGTAGGGATGCAGCGCCGGAAAGCCGGAGGCCAACTGCGCCACGCCGGAGGAGATGCTGACCGAGACGGTTAGGATGTAATCGGTCAGCAGGGCCGCGCCGGCGGTCTGGGCTGGCAGTTCGCCAAGGTTATCGCGGGCAACGATGTATGCCCCGCCGCCACCCGGATAGGCGTGAATGGTCTGCTGGTAGGAAATGGTCACAACTGCCAGCAGGAAAATGATGGCAATGGAAATGTAAATCGAGTAACCCAGCACGGCCATGCCGGCCAGGGGCACAGCAAAAGCCAGCACTTCCAGGATAGCCTCGGTGGCATAGGCGGTGGAAGAAAGCGCATCTGAGGCGAAGACTGCCAGACCAACCGTCTTGCCGATGGTTTGGTGCGGCGCTTCGTGCGAGGGCAGCGGCCTGCCGACGAGAACACGCTTGAACGAGGTGACCAGGTCACGTTCATCGGAAGAAGAAATTGTCATACATTTTTACTCTTCACAAATAAACCCGCAAATCATAGTCCTGATTTGCCCAGGAGACAAGAGGTGATTCCGGTCTTTTAGAAAAACTTGTAATAAAATATAGCTGCATCAAGGAGTCTATCATACACACATGAACAAACAACCCAACTCGCGCAAATGCTTCGTGTGCGGCATCGAAAATCCCGTTGGACTGCACCTGAAGTTCTACGAAACCAGCCCTGGGGAAATAACGGCGGACTATACCGCCCCCGAGCATTTCCAGGGCTATCCCGGCGTGCTGCACGGCGGCATCGTCGCCGCCATCCTGGACGAGACGGCCGGCCGCGCCCTGATGGGCGACCCAGCGGCTCCACGCTTCATGTTCACCGGCAAACTGGAAGTGAGATACCGCAAGAACGTGCCCGTCGGCCAACCGTTGAAAGTGGTCGGCCGCGCCGGTCGCGACAAGGGACGTGCCGCCGAAGCCACCTCCGCCATCTATAGCCAGGATGGCACTCTGTTGGCCGAAGCCAATGCGCTCCTGATGAACCTGCCTGAATCACCCGATCCAGATATCCTGGAAAAGCTAGGCTGGAAAGTGTACCCTGACGAATGATCCGTAGACTCCCGGTGTCTTGAAGACACCGGATAGGGCTTTCTCAAAATACGAGTTTTTAACCCCACCCCCGGCCCCTCCCCAAATCGGGCCGGGGAGAACTGTGCGAAAAAAGGGGTGCGGTGGGCGCGAAGCACCCCCGCACCCCTTTTTTCGCTTCTTTTCCCCCTTCCCTGGGGAAGGGGGCAGGGGGATGGGGCACACTTGCAGGATACTTCTCTACTTTGAGAAGGCCCTCTACGAGCATGGTGGGGAGTGTAGAATAATCAATAGTCAAGCCCTTTACTGTCATTCGCATTGGAGCGCCTATGATCATCGAATACCATCGCCCCAAAACTCTTGACGAAGCCACCCGGCTCTTGTCGAAACCGGATACCCGCCCCCTCGGCGGCGGGACCTCGCTCAACCGTCCCTCGCCAGAGCGGTTCGCTGTTGTGGACTTGCAGGCGCTGGGGCTGAACAAAATCCATAAAAGCGGGAACAAGCTGGTAATCGGCGCAACGGCCACCTTGCAGGCCCTGCTCGATTCAGCGCATATCCCGCCTGCCTTGCAAGAAACCATCCACCTGGAAACAACCTACAACCTGCGCCAGATGGCCACCGTCGCCGGGACGCTCGTCGCGTGCGATGGCCGCTCGACGTTCACTACGGCAATGCTGGCTTTGGACGCGAAATGCACAGTGACCAGTGAGCAGTCATCAGTGATCAGTTTGGGTGACTTGCTTCCCCTGCATACCGAAATCCTGCGCAGCAAACTCATCACTAGAATCGAAATCCTACTCAATGCCAAACTCACCTTCGAGAGCGTCGCCCGCACGCCAGCCGACAAGCCCATCGTCTGCGCCGTGCTAGCGCAATGGCCTTCCGGGCGGACGCGGCTGGCGCTGGGCGGCTGGGGCAAGTCCCCATTGCTGGCGATGGACGGCAACGAACCGGGCGGCGTGGAGGAGGCAGCCCGCAACGCCTTCGCCGAGGCGGCCGACGAGTGGGCCAGTGCAGAGTACCGCTCCGAGATGGCAGCAGTGCTGGCGAGGCGCTGTGTTGGAAAGTTGCAAGTTGAAGGTTGAATGGCTGAATAGATTCGTGTTTCTTCGTGATCTTCGTGGACAAACTCCCCCTCGACACCATCCTCCCCGGCGACTGCATCGAGATTCTCGCCCAACTCCCCGAGAACTCGGTGGACCTCATCTTTGCCGACCCGCCCTATAATCTCCAGCTTCGCAACGAGCTGTGGCGACCCAATATGACGCGCGTGGGGGCAGTCAGCGACGAGTGGGACAAGTTCGAAAGTATGGAAGAATACGATGAATTCACCCGCGCCTGGCTCTCCGCCTGCCGCCATGTGCTAAAAGAAACCGGCACCATCTGGGTCATTGGATCGTATCACAACATTTACCGCGTCGGCGCGATTTTGCAGGATTTGGATTTCTGGATTTTGAACGATGTCGTGTGGGTAAAAACTAATCCAATGCCAAATTTCCGGGGGGTACGTTTTACTAACGCCCACGAGACACTCATCTGGGCGCAAAAGACGAAGGGTGCGAAGTACACATTCAACCATCATGCCATGAAAGCTCTCAATGAGGATTTGCAAATGCGCTCAGATTGGATTATTCCTATTTGTTCTGGCTCCGAGCGCGTAAGAATCAACGGCGCAAAGGCTCATTCCACGCAAAAACCCGAGGCTTTGCTGTATCGTATTATTCTTTCAAGTTCCAATCCAGGCGACATTGTGCTCGATCCATTCTTCGGTTCCGGTACGACGGGTGCAGTCGCCAAAAAGCTTCGTCGTGATTGGATTGGCATCGAGCGCGATGAAACGTATATCAAAATTGCTCAAGAGAGAATTGATAAAATCCAGCCAGGCATGTTCGAGGATAATGACGTTTACATTGTAAATCGCAAGAAGAATGCGCCGAAAATTCCTTTTGGCAATCTCTTGGAAAATGGACTCCTGAAACCTGGCCAGACCTTATTCTTTGGCGGCAAGGATGAAAAAACAGCTACTGTCTTATCGGATGGTAATATCAAATATAAAGATTTCATCGGTTCGATCCATAAGGCTGGCTCTGTAGCCCAAGACGCTCCCTGTAACGGTTGGGAACACTGGTACTATGTAGACGAAACCACCGGCGAACGCGCCCCGATCAACCGCCTCCGCCAAAAATTCATCAAAGAAAATCTTTCGGGAGAAAAGTGTTGAAAAAATCTTTCTGGCTCATCCTCGGCATCCTTGCCTGTCTTATCATCGCAGTTGCGTCTTACTTCTGGACAGCAGGCCTGATGGGTTCGATGTTCGAATATCGCTCGCTGCTGAAGGACAACCCACCCGCGCCGGGGGAAGCCGTCGGCCAGCCCATGACCCGCAAGGTGGTGTTCGTGTTGATAGATGCCCTGCGCGAGGATACCTCGCGAAATATCAGCGTGATGCCATTTCTGAACGAGCTGCGCAGCCAGGGCGCGCAAGCCACCATGCACAGCCGTCCGCCATCCTTCTCGAACCCGGCCTGGACAGCGCTCCTGACCGGCGCATGGCCCGACATCAACGACGGACAGCCGCTCAACCCTCCCGACATATCCCACGTGCGCACCTTCACACAGGATGATGTATTCGCCGCTGCGGACCGGATCAGCCTGAAGACCGCCGTTTCAGGTTACGCTTGGTTCGAGCAGATGCTGGCGGACAGCGGCGTGGACTCTGGTTTCTACACCGCCGGCGAAGACAATGCTGCCGACCGCCAGGTGGTGAACGCCGCCCTGCCCTGGCTGAGCGAGGATTACCAACTGGTGCTGATCCACATTGACCAGGTGGACTATGCAGGACATCACGAGGGCGGCCCGCACGACCCGCGCTGGGATGCCGCTGCCAACCGTTCGGACGAACTCCTGCGCGAGATCGTCACCAACCTGGACCCGTCACAGGATACCATTATCGTGCTCTCCGATCACGGCCAAATTGACCGCGGCGGGCACGGCGGCCAGGACCCGCTCACGCTGATCGAACCGTTCGTGATGGTCGGCGCGGGAGTGAAACCCGGCTCCTATCCAGATATCCAGATGGTGGACGTGGCTCCGACCGTCGCAGTGCTGCTGGGCGCGAATATCCCCGCCTCGAACCAGGGGCATGTTTTGACCAATATGCTGAACCTGTCCGATGTGCAGTTAGCAGCCATTCACGATGCAGTAGCTTACCAGCAGATTCAACTTGAGCAGACTTATATCCCTGCTATTGGTGAGCGAGCGACCAAAGTTTTGGTTGAGCCTGGTCAAGATGTAGTGGATACTTATCAGCAAGCAATGGACGCGGCGCGATCTCAACGCCTGTTCCGCGAGCGCACCTGGCGAGGGCTGGCGGCCCTGCTGCTGGCCGCGATCCCCGCCGCCGTGGTTTTCTTGAAACGCGGACGTAAAATCGCATGGCTGCTGGCTGGCGCGCTCCTGTACGTGCTGCTCTTCAACCTGCGCTACGCCGTTTTGGACGGCCGGACGTACTCGCTCAGCTCGCTCGTTAGCCAGGCAGACATCATCCTCTTCTGCGCCATCACCTCCGCCATCGCCCTGCTCATCGCCTGGCTGTTGACCATGCTCGGGTTGAAAGCTTTCCGCCTCAGCGCGCGTTCGGCGTCTGAGACCACCCTGTCGTTTGTACTTACCACCATTTACCTCCTGGCTCTCCCCATCCTCTGGAGCTATACGCTCAACGATGCCGTTCCTACCTGGACACTGCCCGATGCTCCTGGCATGTTGTACCTGTTCCTGGGGTTCATTTCCCTGATACAAAGCCTAATGGTGGCGGTGATTGGGTTGCTGCTAACAGGCATTGCGACGTTGACTGCGTGGCTTGTTGGCAAG
The DNA here is from genome assembly GCA_022865905.1 of Anaerolineales bacterium. Taxonomy (GTDB): domain Bacteria; phylum Chloroflexota; class Anaerolineae; order Anaerolineales; family Villigracilaceae; genus CG2-30-58-95. The sequence goes on from JALHUM010000071.1 coordinate 9,364, forward strand.
CAGACCTAACCCCCTGCCCCCTTTCTGCAACCAAACTCTTACTGACCGCTTAAACTCCTCTCCCCTTCGAGGGGAAGGGCCAGGGGAGAGGTCCAAAGGAGCATAACCATGAATCTCTCTTTGACCATCAACGGTACTTCCCATGAAACCACCTGTCCCGCAGGTGAATCCCTCCTCTCCGCCTTGCGCCGCCTCGGCTACTACGGCGCCAAATTCGGCGACGAACATGGCCTGACCGGCGCGGACACCGTCCTGCTGGACAGCAAGACGGTCAACGCCGGGCTTATCCTTGCAGCGCAGGCCGTGGGTCATACCATTGTCACTATCGAGGCGCTGGGACAGGTTCCCGACCAGGGCTGGAAGAAGACCTAGGGTCTCCACCCTCTCCAGCAAGCTTTCATCGAAACCGGCGCAATCCAGTGCGGTTACTGTACCCCGGCGCAAATCCTGGCTTCAAAAGCCTTGCTCGACAAGAATCCCAACCCAACCGAAACCGAGGTTCGTGAGGCGATCAGTGGTGTTTTGTGTCGCTGTACTGGCTACGCGAAACCTGTGCAAGCCGTATTGCGCGCTGCGGTGGTCTTGCGGGGTGAGCCAGTGAACAGTGAACAGTTATCAGCAATCAGTAGTTTCGCGGTCACACCTGAAATGCCCCCCACTGTAGAACTGATAACTGACAACGGATCGCTGGTCACTACGCAAGTCGCGCCCAAGATCGTCGCCGCGCCGGAGGCGAAGCCCTATCAAGTGGTGGGCAAGCCGGAGGTCAAGGTGGACGCCGTCAAACTGGCGCAGGGCAAGCCCGCCTTCGCCGCGGACATCGAGCTGCGCGGCATGTTGCACGCCAAAGTGCTGCACTCGCCGCACGCCCACGCACGCATCAAGAAGATTGACACCAGTGAGGCGCGTGACCTTCCCGGCGTGGCGGCCGTGCTGACCTGGCAAGATATTCCCCGCGTCGTCTACTCTACTGCCGGTCAATCTGATCCCATCCCCGGCCCGCTGGATAGTTTTTCACTAGATAATAAAGTCCGCTTCGTGGGTGACCGGGTCGCCTTCGTCGCCGCGGAGACGCCAGAAATTGCCGAGCAAGCCCTGCGTCTGATTAACGTGGACTACGAAATCCTACCCACTTTGGTTGACTCCACCGAAGCGATGAAACCTGGCGCGCCGATCCTACACGATGAACCGGAATACATCCCCTTCGCGGTCTGCGACCCGGCGAAGAACCTGGCCGCCGAAATCCGCATTGACATCGGCAATGTAGAGAAAGGCTTTGCCGAGGCCGATGAAATCTTCGAGGCTGAGTACGTTGTCCCCAAAGTCCAGCAGGCGCACATCGAGCCGCACGTGGCGGTGACGTATTGGGACGAGGACGACCGCCTGGTTATCCGCACCAGCACCCAGGTCCCGTTCCACGTCCGCAGGCAATTGGCTCCGGTGTTGGGATTGCCTGTCAAGCGGATAAGGGTCATCAAGCCGAGAATCGGCGGGGGGTTCGGTGGCAAGCAGGAGGTCCTAATCGAGGACGTGGCCGCCCACCTGACCATCGCCACCGGCCGCCCGGTGCTCTGCGAGTACAGTCGCGAGGAAGAGTTCACCGCCTCCCGCTCGCGCCACCCGATGCGCATCCGCGTGAAAACCGGCGTCAAGCGCGATGGGACGATGACCGCCAACGAGATGTACATCCTGAGCGACACGGGTGCATACGGCTGCCACGCCCTGACCGTGACCGGCAACACCGGACAGAAGTCCATGGCGCTGTACGTGGGCGATGGCGAATACCGCAAGTTGCCGAATATCCGCTTTTATGCGGACATTGTTTACACCAATCATACCCCCTCTGGCGCCTATCGCGGCTACGGCGTGCCGCAGGGCTTCTGGGCGGTCGAGCGCCACATGGAGAAGATCGCCCGCGCCCTCGGACTCAACCCGCTCGAGTTCCGCCTGAAGAATGCCATCCGTCATGGAGAATTCCATCCTTTCAGTACGGCCTGGAACGAAGGCCGCGAGCCGCATCCCGAAATCATCCACACGGTCGGGCTGGAGGAGTGCGTGCAGCAGGGGAAGGCGGCGATTGGATGGGACGGGAAATACAGCAACCTGGAATGGCATAGCGATAAAACGAAAAACGAAAAACGTAAGGGGATTGGTGTGGCCTATGTTATGCAAGGCACTGCAATCCCATATCTGGACATGGGCGGCGCGTCTATCAAGATGAACGACGATGGCTCGTTCAACCTGCTCGTCGGAGCAACGGACCTGGGAACCGGTTCCGATACCGTCTTGGCGCAGATGGCCGCCGAAGTGCTCGGTGTCCCAACCGAGGATATCCTGGTCTACTCCTCGGATACCGACTTTACCCCATTCGACAAGGGTGCTTATGCGTCATCTACAACTTACATCTCCGGCGCGGCGGTGGTCAAGGCCGCGCAGCAGTGCGCCGAACGCATCAAAATCCGTGCAGCGAAACTGCTAGGGCTATCCGACTATCAGACTATCCGACTCTCCAACAAACAGGCAATCGCCCCGGACGACAGAGCAATCTCATTAACCGAAATCGCTCTCGATTCCTTGCACCACAGCGACCAGGAACAGATCATGGGCGTAGCCTCCTATGTCTCGTCTTCTTCCCCGCCCCCGTTTGCGGCGCAATTCGCCGAGGTGACGGTGGATACCGAAACCGGCGCGGTCAGGGTGGACAAACTGGTCATGGCGGTGGATGGCGGCGTGATCGTCAACCCGCTAACCGCCTCCGGCCAGGTTGAAGGCGGTATGACCCAGGCGCTGGGCTATGCGGTATGCGAGGAAATGCTGTATGATGAGAAAGGCCAGCCCTTTGTGAAAGATTTCGACCGCTATCACATCTTCCGCGCCGACGAGATGCCCGAATTGGAGACCATCTTCATCGAAACCTTCGAGCCGAGCCATCCGTTTGGCGTCAAGGCGGTGGCCGAGATCCCAATGGATGGGGTTGCGCCGGCAGTAGGAAATGCTATACTGGATGCGGTTGGAGTCAATATGGACGAGAATCCGGTCACGCCAGAGAAAGTGTGGATGGCGCTGAAAGCAACCACAGATCAACACAGATAACCCCGGATAGATTTATGGCAGATCGAATCTACGTCATCGGACATGTCAACCCGGATACCGACACGGTCGCGGCGGCGATGGGCTATGCCTGGCTGTTGCGCGAGCGCGACGGCGCGGATACGCTCGCGGCGCGCGCCGGGGCGGTCAACCCGCAGACAGCCTGGGTTTTGAAGAAATTGGGATTGGATGCCCCGTTCCTGTTGAACGACGCCTCGCCCCGCTTCGAGGCAGTGACCCGCCGCCTGGATACAGCCAAACCGGATTCACCCCTGCGAGAGCCCTGGGCGATCGCTTCGCGGACCTGGGGCGTGGCTCCGGTCGTGGACGAAGACGGCACGCCGCGCGGCCTGGTCACGGGGACGAGTCTGTTCGGGCTGGTGAGCCAGTTGGTCGGTCTGCACCCGCAGCGGCAGGAACTGCGCCTGGCCGAGATTTTGGATATCCCCTGCCGCGAGGCCTGCAAGTCCGACGTTCCCAAGTTTGCCGCCAACAGCCGCATCCGTGACTCGCTCAATAAAATCCTGCGGGAGGAGGGCGACGACTTCTTCGTGGTGGACGAAAAAGGCCTGTACGTGGGCATCTGCCGCCAGCGCGACCTGCTCAACCCGCCTCGACTGAAAGTCATCCTGGTGGATCACAACGAGCCGCGCCAGGCGATTGCCAACCTGGAAGAGGCAGAACTGCTGGAGATACTCGATCACCACCGCCTGGGCAACCCGTCCACGCACGTACCGATCCGCTTCACAGTAGACATCGTCGGCAGCACCAGCACGCTGGTTTCGGAGCAGATCGAGGAGGCCGGGCTGAGCGCACCGCCATCCCTGGCCGGGATGTTGCTGGCCGGCCTGCTCTCGGACACTCTCATCCTGACCTCGCCCACCACCACCGAGCGCGATAAAAAAGCTGCCGAGCGTCTGGGACGCTGGGCCTTCGCTCGCGGCGCACCCCTGGCAGGCGAGACCGTGCACTCCTACGGCAAGCAGATACTGAGCGCCAGCGCCGGACTTTCAGCGCGCAAACCGGACGAGATCGTCAACACCGACCTGAAAATCTACGAGGCCGGAGGTTACCGCTTCGCCATCGCCCAGGCCGAAGTGACCGACCTGCTGCAACTGGCCGAGCATCTCGAAAACCTGCGCGCCGCCTTGACCGCCCTGCGCGACAAGCGCTCCCTGGATTTCGCCATGCTGATGGTCACCGACGTGGTCAACGGCTCCAGCCGCTTGATCCTGACCGATGAGCCACCCGAACTCTCCGACCTGCCCTACCCGCCCCAGCCGGACGGGACGCGTCTCGCCGAAGGCGTGGTATCGCGCAAAAAGCAATTATTGCCGGTCGTCCTGGGACTACTGGAAAGGTGAACAATGAATAAAATACCCAATTCTCAACTGATTGACGGTGACCTCCCCTCCCGCCGCGCGGCATGGAAGAATATCATCCCCTTCGCCCAATCCTTCAACGGCTACGAACACTGGGGTTCAGTCCAAAAATGCCGCAAAGTCGCCAAACAGGGCGTTGCCCTGCACAAAGCAAACCGGGACCTGACCCAATCCCTGACCGACCTGCGCACCTGCCTGTTCTTCGAAGCCCGGCGCTGGAAGCATCTGGAGAAAAACCCGAGCAAGGCAGGCCTGGTGTATGTGCATGCCCTGGTGGAAGCCATCCGCGTACGTGTGCAGGCGAAAGAACTGGCGTGAGAAGTATCATCTCGCGTAAGAAGCAGTTGCTGCCGGTGGTGCCGGGGCTGTTAGAGAGAAAATAATGATTAGCCCGATACCCACCTCAATTTATCTTTTCGAGAAACAATTAGTGTGGCTCGAAGAAAAACCAGATTACTTTGTGGAAATAATGAGGCAGCCTTTCGGGGAGCCTTTTGTTGAAAGTTTGCCAACAGAAATCATAAGAGTAAGGGATATTCCTAATTACATACAAGTACATGGAAATGAAAACCTATGGCGATCGTGGAAAATCTTTACGGATCAAAGCAGAAAAGAGGAACTAGGACCTGTGCCAATCATATTCGATATAGACGATGAGACAGATAAACAACAAAATCCTAACCTTGATAAAGCATTCAGGTTAACAAAAGCACTCATAGACTCGCTCAGTAGAATATTACAAATTAACAATGAAAACATACGTGTCATATTTTCCGGTCACAAAGGCTTCCACATTGATGTGAAACCGAGAGCGCCAGTGGAATTACTTGCATTACGAGGAAGATTAATTCAAGATTGCAGTCAAAAAGAAGAATTATTTCCAGTTTCCGGTAATCAATTTCTGGATACAACAACACTAGATCCCTTCCATAATGAAATCAGGCTGACTGGATCAATAAATTCTTGGCGCTCAAGTAGTGGAGAATATTAATACAAAAAAAAGTTTTTCAATTCAATCATGACGAAATATTTCGCATAAATGTTGACGAGCTAGTGGCAAAAGCAACAATCATTAGATAATGAAAACCATTTACCAAGCCCTCTCCGAACTCGAAACAACCCACCAGCCCGCTGCCCTTTGCACCGTCGTCAAAGCCAGCGGCTCGACGCCGCGCCACGCCACCAGCAAGATGCTGGTCTACCCGGATGGGCGCATCCTGGGCACGGTCGGCGGCGGGGGGTTGGAAAACCGCGTCATCCAGGAAGCCCTGGCCGCGCTCAATGACGGCCAGCCGCGCCTGCTCGAATACAACATGACCGATCCCTCACGCGGCGACGTAGGCGTGTGCGGCGGCCAGGTGGAGGTGTTTGTGGAACCTATTCTGCCAGCCCCAATGGTGGTCGTCATCGGCGGCGGACATGTCGGCAAGGCCGTTGCACATCTCGCCAAATGGCTCGGTTTCCGCGTTGCCGTCTCGGACGACCGGCCGGAGTTCTGCACGCCCGAGTCCAATCCCGACGCGGACGAGTTCTACGCCTGCCCGATGGCCGAACTACCCCTGCACCTGAACATCACCCAACAAACCTACCTCGTCCTGACCACGCGTGGCAACGCGGTAGACGTGCCCGGCCTGCCTGCCTTGCTCGATTCCCGGGCCGCCTACATCGGTGTGATCGGCTCGCGCCGACGCTGGGCCATGACCGTCAAGGAACTCAACGAGCAAGGTATTTCCGATGAGAAACTCGCACGCGTCCACTCGCCCATCGGGATCGGGATCGGGGCCGAGACGCCGGAGGAGATCGCCGTCAGCATCCTGGCGGAGGTGCTGATGGTGCGCGGCGATGGGTCCGGGAAGCAGATGAAGGAGCCAAAATAAAACTTTTCATACATGGCAGCGTAGATTAATCTATATAAATTACTTGTATCAAAACATCCGATAGACTATAATCAAGATGTTGATTTGACTAAAAAGGAGAGAACTATGGCACGCATTTTTGATATTATCGAATACCCCAACGAGATGGAAAATGAGATCGTCCATCGCTTCCCAGACAATACCACGGATGGCGAATACCGCCTCGGCTCGAACGTGATCGTACGCAGCGGGCAGGCGGCGGTCTTCTTCCGCGACGGCCTGGCGCTGGATACTTTTGGCGCTGGACGGCACATCATCGCTACGGCCAACATCCCCTTGCTGACCCAGAAAGTCCAAGACCTTTTGACCAACGGCAAGACAGCCTTCCCGGCCGAAGTCTACTTCGTCTCGATGAAAGAATTTCCCCAACGCAAGTGGGGCACAGCCCAGCCGATCCTCGTCCGCAACCCAGGCATGGGCCTGGGGGTGGCGCTCATGCAGGGTTACGGCATCTACGGTTTCGAGGTCAAGGATCCCCAGCAATTGATCCTTCAAGTGGTTGGCAAGAAAGCCTCGTTCACCGTTGACGCCATCGAAGAGCGTCTGCGCAGCGCCTTGCTCTCCAAATTACAGGACACGCTCAACGAATGGGGCGCCAAGTTGGCCGTCCCTGAAATGCTCGCCAAGACCATCGAGCTAGGCTCCTTCATCCAATCTCTAGCTGAGGAAGAATTCAACGCCATTGGTCTGACGCTCAAGCGTTTCACCATCACGAACCTGCGGCCGGCTGAGAAATCGGCCCAGGAACTGCGTGACATGGGCATGCTCGACATGGCCACCTACACCCAACTTCAGGCTGCGGACGCCATGCGCGACGCTGCCTCGAATCCCAGCGGCGGAGCCGGACTGACGGCTGGAATTGGCGCCGGGATGGGCATCGGCAACTTGATGGGCCAGGCGCTGCAAGGCGGGATGCAATCCGGCCAACAACAGCAACAACCCCCTAGCGGCGGCGCGCCGACTGGCGGCGGCATGTCGGACGTAATGACACCTTCCGAGGCAGCCCAGGTGCTGCGCGTTTCGGAGGAAGATGTGCTGGCTGCCATCAAGGATGGCACGCTGAAAGCCAAGAAACTCGGTAACGCCTACCGCATCAGCAAGGAAGCGCTGGAGGAGTTCTTAAAGAGCTGAAGTGAGCAAGGCGTAAGAAGTAAAAAGTAAAACGTAAAAAGGAGTCCAGAAGCTATGGACTCCTTTTTTGTTCGATCATTACGCATCACGTTTTACGTTTTACGCCAATACCGCCAAAACATCACTCACGGATTCCAACACATCTCCTGCCAAAACTGAAGCGGTGCTTCCCTGGACCTTGGCGGCATACAGCCCTGCCTGGGCATGGATCCACGCCCCGGCCACCGCAGCCGGATACGCCTCTACGCCCTGGGCGCGCAGGCCGACGATCAGACCCGCCAGCACATCGCCCGAACCCGCTCGCGCCAAAGCGGACGAGGCCACCGGGATGGTCGTCGTCCATCCATCCGGCGAGGCGATGACGGTAAAGGCGCCTTTCAATACGACCACGTGGCCCCACGTTTGCGCAAAGCGCAACGCAGTCACCAGGCGGTCTTTCTGGATCTCTTCTTTCGTCAGGCCGGTCAAAACCGACATTTCGCCTGGATGCGGGGTCAGCACTGCGGGCGCAGGCAGCAATTTCGGCCAATCCGGGATTTTCGCCAACAACTTCAGCCCGTCAGCGTCAACCACCAGCGGCGGTAAAACCAGCCTCTCAGACTCTGCGTCTCCCGCCTTGGTCTGGATGAAACCGATCCTTCCGTGGGGGATCTTCGGCAGGGTCGCGCCGCGCAGCAGCTTTTCCAGGAATTCCTTCGTGGTGTCTTCCAGCCCAAAGCCTGGCCCGATCAAGAGGGCGGTGGCGCGCTCCAGGTTCCCGGTCAGCACGCTTGCTGCATCGGCAGCGACGACGCCCAGTTCGTGCGGCAGCAAAAGCCAGGTCGCTTCGGGGAAATGCCCGGCCAGGGCTGCGTGTAACTGCGCAGGGACGGCCAGCGTCACCAGCCCGGCTCCGATCCGATAGGCAGCTTTACCGGCCAGCAAGGCCGCACCGGTGTAATTGACCGAGCCAGCGACAATGAGCGCCGTGCCAAAAGTCCCTTTGTGCGCGTCCGAGGGGCGCGGCGGCAAAATGGACGCTGCCAGCTTATCGTCCGCGACCTGGTTCTGTACCGCCTTCCAGGAAGGTAGATCGTCTGGCAGGCCGATATCTACCACAACAAGCTCGCCGACCAGATCGTAAGCCGGCATTTTCAAAAGCCCCTGTTTGACAGCCGCCATCGTCAGCGTGGCATCCGCGCGCATACAGGCCGCGGCTGCCTCTCCCGTGTCGCAATCCACGCCGGAGGGACAATCCACTGCCACGATATAAGGAGGCCATTCCGACTCGGCCAGCGCCTCTTTGGCAGCCGCCATCACGTGTGCGATCTCCTTTTTCAAAGGAAACTTGAAGCCAGTGCCCAAGATGCCATCCAGGAGCACATCGGAAGTGCCAATGAAGGCTTTGAGCGTTTCGAAATTATCGTCTTTCTGGGCAACAACGATCTCGCCCTCGGCTTCGATCAGTCGCTCAACGAGCGGGTCGCCCTCTTCTTTACGGTGGATCAGATAAGCACGCGCTTGCCAGCCTTTCTCCGCCAAGAAAGCCAACGCAACCAGTGTATCGCCACCATTATTACCAGGCCCAACCAGGCCAAGCACCTGCATATCTTCGTCGTCCTGGCTATACGCCAGGCGCAAGATTTCTTTGGCCAGGCCGCGACCGGCGTTTTCCATCATCTGCGCGTAGGTCAGGCCGCTGGCATCTGCCTCTTGCTCGATGGCATGCATTTCACTAACAGTAACGAGTTTCATGCAGAATTCCTCCACAGTGCGGCTTCCGGCCTCGACTAATTCACAATTTCCACAAATCATGCGCCACATCGGCCAGGCCGAGGGCATGGAGTTTTTCTTTCGTTGGCCGTCCCGTTTCCGGATCCCAGCCGCGGATGGCATAATAAGCAGTAAGCATCTCTTCGATGGGCGGCACGTATCCCGCCGCGCCGCCATCCGGGAAAGGTTCCATCAAAGCCTTAGGTAGTTTATCATTGGCGCGCGTCAGCCCCATTCGGTTGTTGATGGCGCGTTTGAGATTCCAGGCGCGCTCGCCGGGTAAGAGCAGAGAGTTCATCGTGAAATTAAACCCACAGGCTGTATTGATGAGAGCAGCGATCCGTTCAGGCGGAACGTTGGCAAACCGGCACATCACCAACGCGTCCAAGACGCCTGTCCAATCCTGGTGCCGGGCGACGTTGGCCGCCTTCTCTGCACCGCTATGACGCTCGTAGAATTCCAGGCCCAGTTCGGCATCCGCCTGGCCCATATCCACAGTAAAGTAGTCGGATTTATTGTGGCAGGCACCGCGCGGCGAGGTGGCGTACACCAGCGCCATGCCGGAGAATGCGCGCGGGTCGTGGTAGGCCACTTCCAGGCCATTGACCTGCACCGCTTCGTCCTCGGCGTTGAAATGCCGGCCAAAGCGCCGTGATCCCCGCGCCAGTATTTCGCCCAATCCCTCGCCGCGGGCGGTCATATGGATCAACTGCTCGGCAACCCCGGCGTCACCCCAATTCAAAGCCAATCCGCCGGTATCTTTTTCAGTCAGCAAGCCTTTTTCGAACAGCGTATAAGCCAGGCCAATTGTATTGCTGGCGCTGATGACATCCCTGCCATAGCGGTCACACAGTTCACCCAGGCGCACGATGGATGGCAGATCATCGTTGAGTAGATTGGAGCCAAACCCGGCAATTGTCTCGTATTCCGGCCCTTTACGTTTGGCGCCGTCTTCCAGACGCACCACGCGCCCGCAGGCGATGACGCAGGCATGGCAGGCGCTCGTGCCGGTCAGGATGGTTTCAGCCATCGTTGAGCCGGAAATCTTATCCACATTCTTGAACACGCCCTGACGATAATAACGCTTAGGCAGGCTGCCCAGATACTCCAGGTAATCAGCCGCTCCGGAGGTGCCCACCTCATGATAAAAATGGCTCATCGTATCGGTTTTCAAGGCCTGATTGACCTGGGAACGCAGAACATTGAACGCCGCTGCGTCAACCAGTGGGGGTTTTCCATTCCCTTCCACCGCGATGGCCTTGAGATTCTTGGCCCCCATCACCGCCCCCAGGCCGGTGCGCCCGGCAGCGCGGCCATGATCGCACATGATATTGGCGAACAGGACGCCGCGTTCGCCAGCTGGTCCTATCCCAGCCACGCGGGCGGAATGTTGACCGAGTTCTTCTTTGATCTTGGTTTGGATCTCATACGTATCCAGCCCCCAAAGGTGCGCTCCCTCACGGACCTCGAGCCTGCCATCCATTACCCACAGGTATACAGGCTTCTCGGCCTTTCCGGTGATCCACAGGCCATCATAACCAGCGAATCGCAATTCCGGCCCCCAGAATCCGCCGCAGTTGGATTCGGCCCACAGCCCGGTGGCGGGCGATTTGCCGCACACGACGAAGCGTCCGACGGCCGGGCCGGCCGTGCCGGTCAGTGGGCCGACCAGGAAGAGCAACGGCGCTGCGGGAGAAAACGGATCCAGTTCCGAGGTCAGGGAGGCATAGAGCAATCGCGCCGCCAGCGAAGCCCCGCCCAGGTAGTCGCGTTCCCATTCGTCCGGAATGCGGTATTCGCTCGTCTCGCGGGTGGACAGGTTGATTTTGAGTATCGGCTGCATGGTCAAGAGAGGATTTCGGAGGTAACGTCACGACAGCAGCGCACGAAATCCAGCACGGTCGGCACGTTGCGCATCATGTAAGCCATGCTGCCCTGGACTTGCAGCTTGCGGGTCATCATGGCCTGCATCGGGTCGAGTTCACCCTTGATGACGCGCGCAAAGTTCTCGTATGACGCTTTGAGAATGAATGCGGGTTTAACCTCCGTCAGGTCTTTCAGGATCGCCGTCCTGCGGCACTTGCCATGCCACAGGTCGAGATAATAAATTAGCTTTTCTTTGAGGGGCCCACCCGGCTCGACCACACAAGCCATGTCGCCTTCCCATTTTTTTGCGATGCGGGCGTACTGCTCGTCGGCGTTCAACTTTTCGCCAAGCTTTTCCAGCCATTCGGGTGAAGGGAATATCGTAGCCATTTGCATCTCCTTGATTATCGAGTAGAAACGTATCAATTATAGACGCGATTGCCTAAATAAGCGCAGATTCCTCTTGCATAAAAAGCCAATATGGTCTATTCTTTAAGGAAATCTCAACGCAAAGGAGGTGAGGCTTTACCCAATCGTCCCACTTACCCATTACATTATCCAAATAAATTTCACTCAAAGAGGAGAAGATTATGAAAAAGCACTTTATGATCGTCAGTCTGATCATCGTGGCCAGCCTTGTACTAACGGCCTGCGGCGGCGCGCCAAAAGCCAAAGATTTGCTGACCGAGATCCAGAATCGCGGGACGATTATCGTTTCCACCGACCCGAACTATGAACCACAGTCGTTCCTTAACACTGCAGGCAAGCGTCCGGCCAATACGAAATGCACCTCCGATCAATTGACCGCCGCTGAAATGCAGGGCTTTGATGTGGATGTGGCAGTCGAAATCGGCAAGCGGCTTGGTGTTGAGACCTGCTTCGCCACTCCATCCTGGGATCTCATCACTGCCGGTTCGTGGGCGGATAAATGGGACATCAGCGTTGGCTCGATGACAATCAAGCCAGCACGGGAGCAAGTTCTTTACTTCACTACTCCCTATTATTATTACGACGCCGTAGTCGCGGTGAAAAACGACTCCGGAATCACCTCACTCGCCGGTCTGTCAGGTAAAGCCTTATGCGTTGCCACAGCCACAACCTACGAAGATTGGCTGAACGGGGTTCTCGACCTGCCAACTTCTGACGTTTTTGCCCAGCCTCCAGCCAACGTGACAGTTGTGCCGCTGGATACCGACCAGGAATGTGCTCAGGCGATCAAAGTCGGTCGCATCGACTTCGTCGGATATGTTACCGCCAGTACCGTAGTGGCCGCAAACCTTGCCCAGGGTTTTCCCGTTGTGCAGATCGGTGGACCGGTCTACAGGGAAAGACTGGCTGTGGCGCTTGACAAGTCGTCTAGCCTGCCGGCCGATACCCTGTTAGCGGAACTTAACAGCATCATCAGTGCTATGCACACCGATGGCACGCTAGCCCAGTTCTCGCTCAAATGGTTCAGCGTTGATCTAACCCAGGAGCCAAAGTAATAGCTTCGACCATCATGGAGGCGGCATGATGCCGCTTCCATGATTTTTTTGTGAGGCAAAAGAAGATATCATGTGTCCCCAAACATCAGGCACAAGCGGAACCAAGTCCCAGGCTGATCTGATCTATGCTGAACAACTGCGGGCCAAACGCCGATTCGCGATCGGCGTAGCCATCTCATGGATTGTCATGCTGATGTTACTGGTATTCCTGTTCAGCAGCACGAATATCGCACTCGGCAGTTTTACATTAAAAACGATTCACATTGACAAGTCGTTTATCCAAGAAAACATTGCTTTCATCGCCAGTGGCGTGGGAGTCACCATCGGCATTTCGGCACTTTCTATATTGCTGGCAACCATCCTTGCGCTGCTGGCTGCACTCGGGCGGCTTTCGAAATTTCCCCCAATCTATGCGCTTTGTACGTTTTACGTTTCGCTCATCCGGGGGACGCCGCTTTACCTCCAAATTTTCTTCTTCTTCCTCGCCCTCCCACAAATTGGAATCATTTTGCCTGGCTTTTGGGCCGGCGTGCTGGCACTCAGTCTGAACTATGGCGCCTACATGAGTGAGATTTTTCGCGCCGGCCTCAGTTCGGTCAGCAAGGGCCAGCGCGAAGCCGCTCTGGCAATCGGCATGACGCCAGGACAAACCATGCGCCGGATTGTCATACCGCAAGCCCTGCGCTTCGCCATCCCTCCAACCGGCAACGAATTCATCGCTATGCTTAAAGATTCAGCGCTTGTATCGGCCACAGGCTTTGTCCACGAATTGATGTGGCGGGCAACGAGAGTTGGGCGAGCCCAATTTCATAATTTGGAAGCATTGATCGTCGCCGCGGTCTTCTATTGGATCATGACGTTGATCTTTTCGGCGTTACAAAGCCGTCTTGAAACCCGTATGGCTCGTGGAGAGCGATAACCATGGCTCCCATCATAAAAACAACCGATCTGGATAAGTATTTCGGGCGGCTGTACGTGTTGAAGAATGTATCTCTCGAGGTTACACCGAAAGAGGTAATCTGCCTGATCGGAAGAAGCGGATCAGGCAAAAGTACGCTGCTGCGCTGCATCAACTTCCTGGAAGAACCTTCAGATGGTATGATCGAGGTGGATGGCCTGCAAATCCATCCCGGAATAAAGGGCAAACAACGCCGCCAGATAATTCATGATATCCGCCTTCGCACCGGCATGGTCTTCCAGGAATTCAACCTGTTCCCTCACCTGACGGTAGTCGAGAACGTTATGGAAGGGCCGGTGACGGTCAAAGGCATGGGCAAGGCGCAGGCCATCAAGATCGCCGAGATGAACCTCGAACGCGTCGGCATGAGCGACAAGCGCGACGAATATCCCAACCGACTATCAGGTGGACAAAAACAGCGCGTTGCCATTGCCCGCGCCCTGGCAATGGAACCAAAGGTAATGCTTTTCGATGAACCCACCTCTGCCCTTGACCCTGAATTGATCGGCGAAGTATTAATGGTTATGAAAAAACTTGCAGAAGAAGGCACGACCATGCTGGTCGTCACACACGAAATAGGATTTGCGCGGGATGTCGCCGACCGCGTCATCGTGTTGGCAGACGGCGAGTTTATTGAGGAAGGAACCCCCTCGCAGCTATTCGGCAATCCAAAAGACAAACGCACACAAGCCTTGCTCGAGCGCTATCGCGAAGGACAATCATCTCAAGAAAAGTAGAATAATTACCTTGCAAAAAGAGACAAATTCGTCTATGCTTAACGTGCAAAGGCGTTACGCCTACGTGGTCAGAAGCGGCATCCTACCAATTCGAAAGGAGAGAGAAGTAATGAAAAAAGTAACCTTGCTACTCAGCATTTTGGCAGTGGTCAGCCTCGTACTCACGGCCTGCGCCCCCAAGGCGACAGGGGGCGGCGGAGGGACAGCTGCGGCTGGTATGCCCGATCTTAAAGGGCGCACGGTCACCGTCGCGGTGGAAAATGCCTATCCACCTTTCAACAGCATTGACCAGGCCACCAGCAAAGGTGTCGGCTGGGATTACGATGCTGTCAACGAAATCTGCCGGCGGCTCAACTGCGTACCCGAATTCAAGGAAGTCGCTTGGGATGGCCTCTTCCCGGCCATGAACGCTGGTGAATACGATATGGCCGCCGATGGGATCACGTACAAAATGCAGCGCGCCTGGGGTGTAGATTTCTCGATCCCATATACACCGGTATCACAAACGTTGCTGGTGCGGGCCGATGAGTCTCATACTTCGGATGAATTCACAGCCGACCAGAATCTAAAAGTTGGCACTCAAATCCAGACCACCAACTATGATGCGGCCGTCTCGATCTTCCCTGATAAGGAGATTGTGGCCTTCGAAGACTTTGGCGCACCAGTCCTGGCTTTGCTTTCCGGTGACATTGATGGGGTTGTCATTGACGATGTTGCTGCATTCGGCTTTATGGGCGCCAATCCCGGCCAATTGAAAGTAATTTCATACTTCGAGACCGGAGAATTCCTGGCCTTTGTCTATCCGCCAGGCAGCGACCTGATTAATCCAATCAACGCTGCTCTTCGAGCGATGTACGCGGATGGCACGCTGGCACAATTGAATGCCAGGTGGGGTCTTGCCGATCCTGGAGCGCTTGAATATTAATAACCCGTTTAGTAGCCGTTTCTGACACTCCTGCAAGATGGGGGCTGACGCCCCCATCTTGCCTGAATTTCATTCGTGCTGGAAACTTACATGCAATCTAAAACCGAGCAAAAGCACCGTGGAATAATTCCGGTTGATTTTAATATCTCGAAATGGCCCTGGTGGGCAATCGTACTGATTCTTGCCGGTCTTGCATTATCTATTCTCATTTTAACCTCAAAGAATTATAATGACACTTTCATTTACCTGACCCTGGGTGTAAAGTCCACACTGCGCATTACGCTTTTTTCTTTCCTGATGGCAACTGTTCTTGGACTTATTACCGGGCTGGCGCGCGTTTCTAAGAATGTCTTTCTGTTCAATGCGTCAACATTATATATAGAGATTGTGCGCGGTATTCCTCTTGTTGTTCTATTGCTTTACATTGCCTTCGCATTGGTCCCCGTTCTTGTGGAAATGATCAAAGCAATTGGAGTATGGGGGATAACCAGCTTTCCGAACATCGGTCTTTTTCGATCATTGGCCACATTCAGTATCCGCGTTATATCCATGGAAGGACGCGCCATTATCGCACTCGGATTCGGTTACGGCGCATACGAAGCGGAGGTCTTTCGCGCGGGCATCCAATCCATCAGCAAGGGGCAGATGGAGGCGGCCAAGTCGCTGGGTATGAACTACCTCCAATGCATGCGCTTCATCATCTTGCCCCAGGCAATCCGCCGCGTATTACCCCCCCTTGGCAATGACTTTATCGCCTGCCTGAAGGACTCCTCGCTGGCAACCGTTCTGGCCGTACCGGAGCTGACCCAGATGGGCCGCCTGCGCCGCGCCAGTACTTTCCGCGTCATGGAGACTTTCAACGTCATCGCCTTCATGTACCTTTCGATGACGCTGCTTCTCTCCAGCTTCGTCCGCTGGCTGGAGAAGAAGATGAAGATCGAGGAATAAGCATGTGACCGTCACCTTCAAGGTGACGGTCACATCTCTAGTGCGCTGGGGGGGACTTGAACCCCCACGCCTTGCGGCACATGGCCCTCAACCATGCCTGTCTGCCAATTCCAGCACCAGCGCGGAACAAGCCGTATTATAATCACGTTCACTTGATTGTCAAGCAAGACCTCACCTGCCCCCCTCTATCCCCCCATTTCAAAGTTCAGAAATGGGGGGAGGAAAGGGGGGTAAAGATGGGTGAGGTCCAAAAGGAGCCACCTATGACCCGAATTGTCGTTGACGCCATGGGCAGTGACAACTTCCCCGCGCCGGATGTGGAAGGGGCCGTGCTGGCCGCCCGCGAGTACGGCGTTGGCATCCTCCTGGTCGGCGATGAGGCCAAAATAAGGCCAGAACTTGAAAAGCAGAACACCAAAGGCCTGAGCATCGTAGTCGTCCACGCGCCCGAAATGCTGACCATGGAAGATAAAGGGATGGGTTTGGTGCTCAAAGCACGGCGTCCCAACTCCAAGAATTCTATGGCGGTCGGCATTGACTTGCTAAAAAACGGCGAGGCAGACGCGTTCGTCACGGCAGGTAACACGGGCGCGGCCGCCGTCACCGCCTATTTCCGCCTGGGCACCATTCATGGCATTGATCGGCCAGCCTTAGCCCCCGTCTTCCCGACCGCCAAAGGCTCGTGCGTTGTGCTCGATGTTGGTGCCAATCCGGATTGCAAGCCCGAAAACCTGCTCCAGTTTGGCATCATGGGCGCCATCTATGCAGAAAAGGTACGCAGCGTGAAATCCCCAAAAGTCGGCCTGCTCTCGAACGGCGAAGAAGCTGGCAAGGGCAACGAGCTGGTCAAGGCCTCCTATCCCCTGCTCGCAAAATCCAGCCTGGACTTCTATGGTAACATCGAGGGCAAGGAATTGATCGGCGGCGAGGTGGACGTGGCCGTGACGGATGGCTTCACCGGCAACGTGCTGCTGAAAACCTCCGAGGCAGTCGCCAGGCTGCTGGTGGACAAGATCAAAGAAGCCATCAAGAAAGGCGGCCCGCTGGCGATGCTCGGCGGACTGCTGATCAAACCCGCCATGGGCAGCATCAAGAAATTTATGGATCCCAGCGAGGAGGGCGCTGCACCGCTCCTGGGCGTGAACGGCCTGGTCTTCATCGGCCACGGGCGCTCGGACGCCATCGCCATCAAGAATGCCGTGCGCGTGGCGAAGCAGGCCGTCGAATCTGGCGTGCTTACTTCGATCCGCTCGGTTATCGAACAATCGCTCAAGGCACCCTAATAACTTGGGGAGGGATTGGGGGTGTGCGAGCGGTCGCGAAGCATACCCGAAGGGTGCAAAGCTGCCCGCACACCCCCCGCCTCAGTTTATAGAAATGACATCTCTCAAGGAATCAAAATGAGAATCGTAACCAACCAAAAGCTAATTAAACGCAACGCCCGCATCGGCCAGGTCACCAGCCTGGTGGCGCTCGCCATCCTGGCTGTCGGTATGTACATTACCTTCAAGATGCCCGATAAAGTCGCCTATTCACTCGGCGCACTGCTGATCGGTTTCTTCCTATCCCAAATGGGCATCTACTACGGCAACCGCTGGGGACGCAGCCCGCGTCCCGACGAAGTGCTCGACCGCGGCCTGAAAGGCCTCGGCCGCGAGTACACCATCTACCATTATGTGACACCGCCCTCACACCTGCTGGTTGGCCCGGCCGGGATCTGGACGCTGTTGCCTTACCACCAGGGGTGGACAATCACCTATCAAAAGGGACGTTGGCGCGCTAGGGGCGGCGGATTTGTCCAATCCTACCTGCGGGTTTTTGGACAGGAAAACCTGGGTCGCCCGGACCTGGAAGCTAGGTCAGAGGTAGATGTGCTCAAGCGCCACCTGACGCGGCTCCTCCCTGAAGGGACAGAATTGCCGGAAATCAGGACCGCCCTGCTTTTCACAAATCCCAAAGCAGAACTGAATGTCAAGGATGCGCCCCTGCCATCCCTGACACCCAAGGATTTGAAAGAATTCCTGCGGGAACAAGCCAAAACCAAACCTATCTTAGTAGATACACTGGACTCATTGCGCGAAGTATTGCCGCAACCCACAAAGGAAGAGTAACGAGAAACAAGTGACGAGTATAGTCGCTCTCGACCTCGAAACCACCGGCCTCGACCACGAGCGGGACGCCATCCTCGAAATCGGGGCGCGCCGCTTCGACAGCCACCGCATCGAAGATGAATGGACGACCCTGGTCAACCCGGGCCGCCACATCCCTGAATTCATCACCAACCTGACCGGCATCAGCGATGAGATGGTACGCCAGGCGCCGCGAATACGCGACGTTCTGGACAAACTGGCTGCTTTCATCGGCGATGCGCCCATCCTGGGGCACAACATTTCGTTCGACCTCTCCTTCTTCAAGAAATACAATCTCTTCGGCCTCAGCGAGCGGATAGACACCTACGAGCTGGCCGCCGTTCTCCTGCCCTCGGCCAGCCGCTATAACCTGGGCGCGCTGGGCCAGGCCCTCGGCATCCCGCTGCCCGCCAGCCACCGCGCCCTGGACGACGCCCGCGTCACCCACGCGGTTTTCCAGCGTCTGTTTGCCCAGGCGATGACGCTGCCGATAGAGGTGCTGGCCGAGATCGTCCGCCTGAGCGAGCCAATCGAATGGGATGGCGGCTGGGTCTTCCAGCAGGTGATGCGCGCCCGCTCGAAGGAGAAGATAACCGCCCGGAAAGTCCGTGAGCAGGTCGAGGGTCCGCTTTTCGAAGTGCCGGAGGAGCGCAAAGGGCCAGCCATCCAGCTTCCTAAAGAGCCGATCCCCATTAACCCGGACGAAGCGGCTGCCATTCTCGAATACGGCGGCCCGTTCTCGAAGCACTTCCCAAATTACGAGTACCGTCCCGAACAGGTCGCGATGCTGCGCGCCGTGGCTTCCGCCCTCTCGACCGGCCAGCACCTGATGGTGGAAGCCGGCACCGGTGTGGGCAAATCCTTCGCTTATCTCGTCCCGGCCGCGCTCTTCGCCTCGCAGAACAACACGCGCGTCGTCATCTCGACCAACACCATCAACCTGCAAGACCAGTTGATCAAGAAAGACATCCCCGACCTGCGTACGGCTCTCGGCATGGACCTGCGCGCCGCCGTGCTGAAAGGCCGCTCGAACTATCTCTGCCCGCGCCGCTTCGAGAACTTGCGCCGGCACGGGCCGCAAACCGCGGACGAAATGCGCATCCTGGCCAAGGTGCTGGTCTGGTCGCTGGATAACAGCAGCGGCGACCGCACCGAGATCAACCTGACCGGCCCGGCCGAGCGCGATGTCTGGCTGCACGTCTCCGCCGAGGATGACGCCTGCACGACCGAAACCTGCCTGGAGCGCGTCGGCGGCTCATGTCCCTTCTTCCGCGCCCGACAGGCGGCGCAGACCTCTCACCTGCTTATCGTCAACCACGCCCTGCTGCTGACTGACGTGGCCACCGGCAGCAAGGTATTGCCCGATTACGAATACCTGATCGTGGACGAGGGTCACCACTTGGAGACGGCCACCACCAGCGCCCTCAGCTTCCGCTTGACTCAAAACGACATGGATCGCCTGCTGCGCGAAGTCGGCGGCTCGACCTCAGGCATCCTCGGCTACCTGCTCAGCCTCACCCGCAACCTCTTGCCGCCCTCTGACTTTGCCGCGCTGGACCAAAAAGTGAGCCGCGCCACCGACCTGGCCTGGCGATTAGAGAACCAGGCACGCGCCTTCTTCCAGGCGTTGAACGAGTTCATCGAATTCCAGCGTGAAGGTCAGCCGATCAGCCAATACGCCCACCAGGAGCGCATCCTGCCGGCCACACACACTCTGCCGGGTTGGGACGAAATCGAGATCGCTTGGGACAGCGCTGACGAGACTTTTCGCCTGCTGCTCGCTCTTTTGGAGGAGCTGCACAAGGCCGCCAGCCAGCTTTATTCCAACGGCATGGAAGCAGTTGAGGAAGTGGTGGGCGGCCTCGGCAACATATTCCGTCGCATGAGCGAGGCCGAGGCGATGGTCGGCGCGATGATCTTCAAGCCGTCCGAAGAGTATGTATATTGGGTGGAAGTCAACCCGAACGGCAACCGGCTGGCACTCCAAGCTGCACCGATCCGCGTCGGCCCGCTGGTCGAAAAACACCTCTGGCACGAAAAAGCCTGCGTCATCCTGACTTCCGCCACCCTGACGGCCAACGGCGAATTCACCTACCTGCGTAACACCCTCAGCGCTGACGAGGCCGATGAAATCGCTCTCGGCTCCCCTTTCGATTACGAGAGCGCGGTTTTGCTCTACATCGCCAACGATGTGGCCGAACCAAATACTCCTGACCACCAATCTCACGTAGACCGCGCCCTGATCAACTTATGCCAGGCCAGCGGCGGCCGTACCCTGGTCCTGTTCACCTCCTACGCCCAGCTCAAACGCACCGCCCGCGCCATCCGCGGGCCGCTGGCAAAAAACGATATCATCGTCTACGAACAGGGCGAAGGCGCCTCCCCCAACGCCTTATTGGAATCCTTCCGCAGCTCCGAACGCGCCGTACTGCTCGGAACGCGCTCGTTCTGGGAGGGCGTGGATGTGCCCGGCGAGGCGCTTTCGGTGTTGGTGATCGTCAAGCTCCCCTTCGCGGTGCCCACCGATCCGCTGGTGGCAGCCCGCTCCGAGACTTTCGAAGATCCGTTTTACGAATACCAGTTGCCCGAAGCCATTCTGCGTTTCCGCCAGGGATTCGGACGCCTGATCCGCACCCAATCGGATCGCGGCGTGGTCGCCATCCTCGACCGGCGAGTGCTGACCAAAAAATATGGCCGCGCCTTCCTCGACTCGCTGCCGCAATGCACGGTGCGCGCAGGCTCGCTCAGCGAGCTGCCGCACGCCGCAGCGAAGTGGTTAAATATATAAGGTTCTTACGACCCAGCTTCCCCCTGCGCCATATGCATGGAAGCCACCCGCTCCCCCTCCGAAAAATTTGACAGCACAATAAGGGCATTGGTCACCGCGTTACCGACATTACGCCAGCGGTGACGTAAGTGAGAGGCAAAGATCAAGCTGTCGCCGGGGTCTAGATCGAAGGCTTGATTCTCGACATGATATTCCAGATGCCCGCGCAGGCAGAAAACAAACTCGTGGCCGGTATGCACCATGCTGTGCGGCCCGCTGCTGGCGCCACTCTCCACTGTAATTATAAATGGCTCCACGCGACCAACGAATTTTTCTCCACCCAATCCCTCCCATAATCCCCCCCGAAAAGGCACGCGCGCGTCCGCGTTTCTGCCTTGATGAACACGATTCGGTCTCGCGAGACTTGAGCGTCGAAGAAAGTGGTTATCGGCATCCCAAGCGCATCGGCCAGTTTATACAGCGTGCTGACCGATGGCGAGGTTTTGCCGCGCTCGATCATGCTTAAGGCGTTGGCCGAAAGACCGCTGCGCGCCGCCAGCGCCCGCATGGATAATTTCATTTCCCCCCGCAATTCCCGCAGGCGGATGCCAACATTTACCGAAGACGAGTCTTTTTCAAATATGTTCATAGCAAGGACTCCAACCGCAATCAAAAGAGCTGTCTTTTTTACATACATATCATTTATACCGTAAAAAGCTAAGAACATGGGGATTCTAAGCATAACTTATGACGATGTACACCTTATGAAGAAATGTCTAACAAGTTATCAAACCGATCGCCAAAGTCCGGCCAGGCAGTCTCCCCTTCCGAAACTTCCCGAATATCGTGTATTCGGGATGTATTTCTTACTCTTTCCAACCTCCCCGTCTGTGCCGATCCATCTCTAAGAATGCTGTCAAGTATTCTTGTGCATAATCGCACGAATGTAACTTGGCTTTGTATATGATATTACATTAAGCGCCATCTTTGTTACAGGTGTCACTATTTCCGTAAGCACATTATTGTTATTATCTTCACAAGTTTATGCGTATATGTGCATATACCAAAGGACAAACAAATGAACACCGACCTCGAAACAGAAGTTCTAAAACTCCATTCTGAAATCTGCGCCGGCCTAGCGGACCCAAGCCGCATCATGATTTTATACGAACTCTCGTCTGGCTCGCGCAACGTCACCGAACTATGCTCCAACCTGCGCATGCCCCAACCAATGGTCTCGCGACATCTAAAAGTGCTGCGCGAGCGCGGCATGGCGATCGCAGAGCGGCAAGGGACAGTCGTTCAATACACCTTGGCTGATAAACGCCTCATCCAGGCTTTGGATCTGCTGCGTGCCGTGCTCCGTGATGGGCTTGCCCGTCGCGCAGCGCTGGCCGAAGCCATCGCGTAGTGTCTGGATCGAGATCGCAGACAATTCGTTCTAGGAGAGTGGATGTGAAAACTTTACTTATTCTGGGTGCCGGCACAGGCGGCACGATGGCAGCCAACAAGATGGCTCACCATCTAGATCCCAATGAGTGGCGCATCGTTATTATTGACAAAGATGAGACTCATTACTATCAGCCTGGTTTTCTCTTCATTCCCTTTGGGATTTACAAACCGGCAGATGTGATCAAGCCGAAGCGTAATTTATTACCTTCGCAGGTCGAGACTATTTTCGCGGAAATCGAAATGATCGAACCAGATAAAAATCGCGTCCGCTTGAGCAACAAACAGGAGATCAGCTATGACTATCTGGTTGTTGCTACTGGCAGTCACATTCATGCCGAGGAAACACCCGGCATGTTGGATGTTGCCTGGCAGGAAAGTATTTTCGACTTTTATACGATAGAAGGCGCCACCAAACTGGGTAAGTTCCTGGAAACCTGGAATGGCGGTCGGATGGTGCTTAATATTGCCGAGATGCCGATCAAGTGCCCGGTTGCTCCGCTCGAGTTTCTCTTCCTGGCAGATTGGTATTTCCAAAAGCGTGGCATTCGCAATAAAGTTGATCTCGTGCTGTCCACACCGCTGCCGGGCGCGTTCACCAAGCCGCAGGCTTCAGCCATGCTGGGCGATATTTTGGAGAAAAAAGGGATTTCCATCGAGCCTGAATTCACCATCATGGAAGTGGATAACGCCAAGCAGGTGATTCGCTCTTACGATGAGCGCGAGGTCGGCTACGACTTGCTCGTGACCATCCCCGTCAATAAAGGCGCGGATGTGATTGGCGCTTCAGGCATGGGCGACGAGCTAAACTTCATCCCCACCAATAAGCACACTCTTCAGACTGAAAAGTGGGAAAACGTATTCATCATCGGCGATGCCGGGAATGTCCCCTCCTCCAAGGCTGGTTCTGTAGCCCATTTCATGCTGGATATCATGGTGGAGAATCTATTGTCCCACATAAAGGGACAAGAGATGAAAGCCTCCTTCGACGGCCACGCCAACTGTTTTATCGAGTCTGGCTTTAGCAAAGGCATCCTGATAGATTTCAACTTTGAAGTCGAACCGCTGCCGGGTAGTTTTCCTCTTCCAGCGGTTGGTCCATTTTCTCTATTGCAGGAGAGTTTTCTAAATCATATCGGTAAGATGGGCTTCAAGTGGATTTACTGGAACATCTTACTCAAGGGGTTGGATATACCTTTTGTGGAATCCCACATGTCCATGAACGGGAAGAAAGTACTTACGAAATCAGCGACGCAAGCCTGATCAATCTAAATTCTACAATCTAAGGAGAACAAACTATGCCCGACATTCTCAAGTCCGT
Organism: Anaerolineales bacterium; assembly: GCA_022865905.1. Lineage (GTDB taxonomy): Bacteria > Chloroflexota > Anaerolineae > Anaerolineales > Villigracilaceae > CG2-30-58-95. The sequence goes on from JALHUM010000071.1 coordinate 33,219, forward strand.
TTCGTTCAACGAAGAAGGGTTCATGACCAACCCTGGCCAGTGGACCAAGGAAATTGCCGTAGAGCTGGCCAAACAGGAAAGCGTTGTTCCAACGGACGCGCACTGGAAGATCATCGAGTTTTGCCGCCAGAACGCAGCCACGACTGGAAAGGCACCAACGCTGCGTCAGATCACGAGCGGCACTGGCATCTCGACCAAGGATCTATTCGCTCTCTTCCCTAAAGGCCCGGCGAAGAAGGTCGCCAAGATCGCCGGCCTGGGCAAGCCCGAAGGCTGCGTCTAACCCTGCATGCAGGATAAACCCAAACAAACCGAAAGGAGACTTTTATAGTGACTACTGAAAATCGCAAGATCGCGTTCATTTGCTCGAAGGGAAACCTTGATATGGCTTATCCCGCCCTGATAATGGGTTGGGCCGCTTTGGGTAATGGCGTGGATGTGACCATCTTCTTTACTTTCTGGGGAATGGATATGATCCACAAGAAGCGAGTGGACCATCTTGAAATGCCTCCTGTCGGTATTGCCGGCATGAAGATGACCATGATGGGCTTGCCAAGCGGTAACCTGGGCATCCCCCAGATTATGGGCGTGCTGCCCGGCATGACCGCGGTTGCCACCGCTTTACTTAAGAGCAAAATGAAAGGTCTGGAAGTTCCATCGGTACGCGAGTACCTTCAGATGCTGGTGGACGGCGGCGCCAAGTTATATGCCTGCAAAATGACTGCCGACCTGTACGGATTGAAGAAGGACGATTTCATCGAAGGTGTGGACAGCATCGTCACGGCCAGCGAATTCATTGACATGACCGAGGGCGCGCAGATTATATTCATCTAACCCCTTTAGCTGAACTCGAAATAGAAGCGACGCACTGACAGTGCGTTGCTTTTATAATTCCTATCAACTAAGATTATTTTTTTTCCTGTCTGATACTGTTTGCCCGCCTCAACTATAATTCGTAATTTGGCTTCAAGCTTACTGAAGTCGAAAAAACGAAATACCAACCCTCCAAAGGCTAAACTTCGGAGGGCTGGTTGCAGTGAGATTAATCTTACGG
>JALHUM010000072.1 GCA_022865905.1 Anaerolineales bacterium
CCCAGTCTACTGTGGTCTTCCAACAGCTTGACGAGCAGTACCAGCTTGGCGTCCGGGCCATGAACGAAAACCGGTACGAAGTCGCTCTCCAGCATTTCCAGTTCGTCGTCGAACACGACCCCTCTTATCCGGGTGTCCAGGAAAAGTTGACCGAAGTGCTGGTAAAGCTGAACGTCACCCCTTCGCCGACGGTTACCCCAACCCCAGCCTATACCCCGACCCCTGACCTGCGTGGCGTGGAAGAGATCTTCGCGCACGCCAGAGAGCTTCTTGACGCCGGAGATTGGGATGGCGCCATCTCGAACCTGGATTCCCTGCGCAAATCAGATGCTACCTATCGCGCCGCCGAGGTGGACGGGATGTATTACATTGCCTTGCGCAATCGCGGTATCGGAAAAATCATTCCTCCCTCGCAACTATGCAGCGACATCAACCTGGAAGGCGGCATCTACGACCTGACTGTGGCGGAACGGTTTGGGCCTTTGGATAGCTATGCTGAATCCCTGCGCACATGGTCGCGTTACTATATTACTGGTGCCAGCTTCTGGGAACTCGACTGGTATCAGGCGATGAACTATTTTGTCCAGATCTATCCCAACCTGCCCAATTTGATGGATTCTTCGTGCATGACAGCCACCGAGCGTTACCGTTATGCGACGCTCAAATACATCGAACTGGTATGGTCGTTGGGCGATTACTGCACCGCGCAGGACTTGTATGATGCCTTTTTTCTCAATGTTCCTAGCGAGAGAAACGCGACTGCTTACCCGACGGCCACTCAAGTGTATTTTTATTGTAACGAAGGTGGCGGCCCAACACCGTCCATCAGCCTGACACCTACACCATAGTAATTTGGGTCATGTGGAAAAAGCGATATGACAGTCACTTCCGAAGTGACTGTCATATAACATAAAGAGACCCTTCGCATGAGAAGGGCCTCTACTTTCCTCTTGGGTGTTCGTAGAATGTATACGGCTCGTCCGGGTAGTAGTGGATCAGCCTCAGGTTGGGGAAATCAGCTTTTATTGCCGCGTCGGGTACCCCTCCCTGGCCGAAAGTGAAGATGAAGGGGGTGGTCAGCCAGGGATCTTGCAAATCCAGCAGCGTGCCATAATCGGTCCACGTGTCCAGGATGTGGACGACAACGATGGCTGGTGTAAGCGCTTTGGCTTCCTCGGTCTGGAATGGGAGTAGGTCGGTGCGCTCGACGCCATACAGGCCGCGCATCCCTTGCAGGCGAGCGGGGAGGTAGAGCAGGAGGTTGTAGCTTACCAGGAATGCCAACAAACCAGCCGCGACGAGAAAGCGTCGGCTCCGCCAGCTTTTCGCTTTTGACCAACCTACCAGCCAGAGGAATCCCGCCGCGCTGAGCAGGGTCACGCTGTAAAATCCCTCGAAATAATAGCGCGGGCCGAATGTCGTCGAGCTTGTCCAGTAGAGCATGTAGGCGCCGGCCAGGCTGACGAAGACGCTGCCGACCAGCCAGGCTGGCCGGTTGCGGCGCGCTGCCCACAAACCAAGAGGCAGGAATAGCCACGAAAGATCCCCCCAGCCAAAGAAGTCACTCCACCCCGTCTCCAGGGCTTTCTTCAGGCTGATCAAACTCCAGAACAAGTTGTGCCCGCCCTCCTGGCGGCCAACGGTGGGGCTGAAGCCAATCTTGTCGTAAGGCCACCACAGGGTATAAGGGTTGGTGAAGGGACTGCCAGTCAGGGCGTATTGCCAGAGCAGGAACAGCGCCGAGACTAGCAGGGCGACCATGCCGATAAGGAGCACGCGCTGGCGAACGTCCCAGCCGCCGCGCCAGAGGAGAACCAGTCCGTGGATGAAGAAGGGCAGCGCCACGCCCAGGGCGGTCAAAGGCCGAGTCAGAGCCAGCAGGCCCAGGGTCAGACCGGCGACGAGGCTCGTCATCCAGCGAGGTACCGGAGTCTCGTAATGGTAGCTCGGAGAGCTACCATAAACGAACGTGTCCAGCCATGCCAGGGCAAAGGTCAGGCTTAGAACGAGTGACCAGGTATGGGATAACAGCGAGCCGGAGAGCATGAGGAAGAACGGCGAGAGCATCGTTAGAAAGGCGGCCAGCAGACCGACCGCTGGGTTGAACACTTTCTGGCCCAACCGGTAGGTCAGCCAGACCGCCAGCCCGGCCAGCAGCGGGTTGACCCAGGCGCGCGCCCCGAGCAAGTAGCCAAAGGCGAGCATCACCGACCAGCCGGGCGGAAATTTGGAAAAGCGCTGGCCATGATAATCCACCACGAACGGCGTCATCATGATGTTGGAGTGGGGTGGGGATGGGATGGTTACCTGGCCGCGCGCGTAAACCTGCGCCTGCCAGACGAACGCCATCTCGTCCTCGATGTGCGGGATGCGCTCGAAGACAAACTCGGCGACCAAATATGCCGCCGCGATGGCAGCCAGGCTCAAGAGCAGGGCGATGCGGTCTGTCTTCCCCATAATGATCGCTATGTCGTTGCCAGCACGCCGGTCAGGTCGTAGGCCATCGCGCCAGTGATGCGAACGGGGACGATCTGCCCAATCTTGGCCTGTCCCTGCGCAGCACCTACTCGGTCGGCAAAGACCAGGCCGTCAATCTCCGGCGCGTCGCGGTATGAACGCCCGATGGACAGCCCCTTATCGAAGCCCTCGACGAGAATGTCCAGCCTCTGCCCGACGAAGGACTGGTTGATCTGCATGGAGATGCTCTGCTGGAGGCTCATCAGGCGTTGGTAGCGTTCTTCTTTGACCTCGGCCGGGATCGGGTCGCCGAGTGGTTCGCTGGGGGTGCCTGGTTCGAACGAGAATTGGAATGCCCCGACGCGGTCGAAACGCATCTCCGAAACGAAATCCAACAGCATCTGGAATTCCGCCTCCGTCTCGTCTGGGTAGCCGACGATGAAGGTGGTACGTATGGCCAGGCTTGGTAATGCGGCCCGCATCCTGGCGAGCGTCTTGTAGACCCAATCCATGTTGGCCGGGCGGGACATGCGCCGCAGGACATCGGGATGGGCGTGCTGGAGCGGCATGTCGAGGTAGGGAAGGATTTGCGGGCGGCTTGCCATCACCTCGATCAGCCGGTCTGTGACGTAGCCTGGATAGGCGTACATGATGCGGATCCAATCCAGACCCCCCTCGATCCCCCCTGGAAGGGGGGAGGGTTGCGCAACTACGTCAATCAAGTGTTCGAGCAGGGTCGCCAGACCGTCTTTCATGCCCAGATCGTGGCCGTAGTCGGTCGTATCCTGGGCGATCAGCACCAGTTCGCGCACGCCCATGTCGCGCAAGCGGCGGACGTCGTCGAGGATGAAGTTCATCGGGCGGCTGACGGCCGTGCCTTTGATGAGCGGGATGGCGCAGAAAGCGCACGGGTGGCGGCAGCCGTCCGCGATCTTGAGGTAGGCGCTGCCTCCGGCAATGCTTGCCCTGAGTACCGTCGAAGGGCTTGCACGCAAGGCATTGCCCTCGTCCGTGCCGATGGTGGGCGCGGTGGGCAGATGATAAAGCGGCTCAGGATGAGTCCCTTTGCGCAACTGGCGGACGACCTCTACAATGTCCATCCAGCGGCGCGTGCCCAGGATGCCGTCTATGCCAGGCACCTGCTTCGCAACCTCGGCCCCGTAGCGTTGGGTCAAACAGCCGGCAGCGATCAGGAGTTGGTCAGGGCGTTTGGCCTCGGCCAGGGAGCGCAGCACATCGAACGATTCCTGGCGCGCCGGGCTGATAAATCCACACGTGTTGACGATCAATACGTTGGCCTGCTGGGGCGCTTTTACGAGCCGGTAGCCATCCTGTTCCAGCAGTTGGGCCATCGAGTCTGAGTCGACCGTGTTCTTTGCGCAGCCGAGTGAGGTCAGATGGAACGTTTTCCGATTCATTCAAGGTATCTATGGCTTTGCGGTTGGCGTGGGTGTGTATCTTGGGGTTGGCGTTCTTGTGGCTGTCGGCGTTACACGCGGTGTGGCCGTCGGCGTAGGCAGCGGGGTCGGCGTCGGCTTCAAGACGTTCTTCGGTGTGTAGATGAGGTCAACGACTTCGCCAATGGTGCCCATCACGCCCAGATTGGTTTGGTTGTAGATGATCCGCACGGCGGATCCCTTCCCGGTCAGCACTTCGATTCGTTCGCTCCCGTCGAAGGGATAGGCGCTGCCTGCCAGGATGCGGCCTTCAAGCTCGATCTTGCCATCCACCGTGACGCGCACCCAGGCGCGCTCCAGGCCGATCACGATTACCTGCACGTGACCCGGGATCAAGGTTGGGTAAGCAACGGCTGTGATGGGTACGTTGGCAGTGCCGGGCGTTATAAGCTCGCTGGTTTGGGGGGCCGCGGAGGTTCCGGAGCCGGGTTCTGGTGAGACTAGCAATACGTCTGAGATCGATGGCGCATTGGCTTCGGTTTTGGGCACAGCGCGCAATCCAATTACCTGGCTTGTACCCCAGATGGCGAAGAAGAGCAGGAGCAGGATCAGTCCGCCGCCGAAGATCAGGTCAAAGGAGAGAAAGCGCCGGATCGAGGGTGGAACGCTATGCTCGAACCTGGCGCGCAGCAGCTTTTGGTGACCTGGAGTCCGATTACTACTTTCGAGGTCCTGGGGCTGGCGTTCGAGTCGCTGGGCCTGCAAGCCCTCGGCAAAGCGGAGCAGGATTGCATCCAACTGCAAATCCAGGAAGTGGGCGTAGTTGTTCAACATGCCGCGCGCCTGGACCGAGGTCGGCAAATGGTCGAAATCACCGGCTTCCAGCGCCTGGAGATAATGCTTGCGGACGTGGGTATGTCGCTCCACTTCGTCGAGCGTCAGGCTGAGCGACTCGCGGCGTTGGCGCAATTCCGCGCCGATGGCGAGGAAGATGCTCTGCGAAGGCGTGGGCGTTCGAGGCGCCACCGGGACAGGTTCAGGTGTCTCAGGCGCGTCGGGTTCGGCCTCGGGTTCAGGCTCTACTTCCACCTCAACCGGTTCTTCCTCGGCAAGTTCAGTTTCAATCGCAGTGGTTGTAGTTCCTGCCTGTTCAGGCGGCGGTTCCGCGCTCTCTCCGCGCTGGTTGGTGATCAATTCATCCAACGAAAGGCCGAGGTAGTCTGCATAGAGGCGCAAAAAGCCACGCGCCTGGACGGGCGAGGGGAGCGCATCGAAGTTATCATCCTCGAGGGCGTCAATGGCATACGCGCGGATGTGCGTGGCCTGCGTGACCTGCTCGATGGTTAGGTTACGCACCTGGCGAGCTTTTTTGAGTTGTTGACCGACCGAGTAGGTGCTGCCCATTGATTCTGTCATGATCCTTGAATAGTATCATCTCAATAAAAGGAGGGAGTGGGGGCACACCCCCATCCTCCCTTGCTTATTGAGAAGGTACCTGGAATAAAACATCACCGGTTCCCCTCAGTGGTTTGACCGGTGATGTTTGAGGGTATATCTTCTTCTGGCTACTATGCTTCGGCGGTGGGTTCGGCAGTCTCGCCGGTTTCAGCCTCGCTCATGGTCTCGGCTGGTTCAGCTTCGGCAGGTTCAGCTTCTGCTTCGATAGGTTCGGCTTCGATAGGCTCAGGCTCTGCTTCGACAGGTTCGGCTTCGACAGGCTCAGGCTTTGCTTCGACAGGTTCGGCTTCGACAGGCTCAGGCTCTGCTTCGACAGGTTCGGCTTCGACAGGTTCAGGCTCTGCTTCGACAGGTTCAGGCTCTGCTTCGACAGGTTTGGCTTCTACAGGTTTGGCCTTGACGGCTTCAACCTTGGGCTCGATGGGCAGGCTCGGTTCCGCTTCACCTTCGCGGTAGACGACAACCTTGATCTCCGGGATCAGATCCATCGTCAGGCGGATGTGGATCTTGTGTTCGCCCAGGTTGCGCAGAGGCTGCATGTCAAGCTGCTGGCGCTTGATGGCGTAGCCGGTCTTCTTCTGGATGGCATCCACGATTTCTTGCGAGGTGATCGAACCGTAGAGCTTTCCAGTTTCGCCCGCGCGTGACGCGAAGGACAATTCCAGGCCCTTCAGATGCTCGGCAACCACGCCCATCTCCTCATTCAATATGGCACGCTGTTCGGTGGCCTTTTGGCGGATCTTCTCGGATTGTTTCAGCGCGCCTGGCGTGGCTAACACGGCCAGTCCCTGCGGGATCAGGAAGTTGCGCCCGTAGCCATCCGCGACGCGTTTGGCGTCACCTGCGCGGCCGAGTTTGTAAACGTCCTTGATGAGCAATACTTTCATTCTTCAAGCCCTTTCTGGGAAAAATATTATGGAGCGAAGGGTACAACGCTCCGGCGGCTGATTTTACCAGACCTGGTGTCAGGTGGGAAGGTCAATTTTGAATCCCTGTTTTGAAAAATTTAAGATTGGAGTATAATGGATGAAATCATTATCCCTGTCGGTCATCTTCCTCCAACCAATGACTCAAGCGACACTCCTGGTCATAGAGGGTAAGCGCGCAGACCATCCCGCTTTCGCTGCTGCCCTGCGTAGGAAAGGCTTCGAGGTTGAGCTGGTCACCAGCGGCAGCCAGGCTTTGGCGCGCTTGGAAGGCAAGTTCGATCCCGATGTCGTAGTGGTCCACGCGGCATCATTGCGTACGAGCGGAAAACGCATCTGCCAGTCATTGCGGGAGAAGGCGGAGAACCTACC
>JALHUM010000073.1 GCA_022865905.1 Anaerolineales bacterium
GAAATGCACCTTGCGCGTAGACAGGCACCGGCCAGACTTCGGGTTTTCCTGATCCTGAGTTTGCTCTGTTTAGGGGGCGTAGCTCTTTACTACGCCGGCCGGCCGCTTCCTATCCCTGTCCGCCAGCAGCTTTTCGACGGGATCGTTTACTATCGCCGCGTCCACTTTTTGCCGCGTCTCTTCATTGCCCATATCATCACGGTTGACCTACAAACACCCGGACTCCAATTCCTGGTCACACCTGGTGATCCGCAGGCTGAACGTCCGCTCAAGGCGCGGACGACCTCGCAGTTCTTGCGCGAGTTCGAGGTGCAGGTGGCGGTCAACGGGGATGGCTTTACGCCGTGGCATTCGAACAGCCTGCTGGACTATTATCCCCATCCCGGGGACCCGGTCACGCCCAATGGGACGGCAGCCTCGCAAGGTGTGGTATACGCAACTGGAACGGAGTCCACGCTCAATATTTCTGCCGAGAATGTAGTCAGCTTTACCGCGCCGGAAAGCGGCCAATACAATGCCATCTCTGGCGATAGGATGCTGGTGGAAAACGGCGCGCCAACCAGCGGCCTGGACGATGGAACGGTCGCTCCGCGCACAGCCATTGGCCTGGACGGGAGCGGGCAGAAGCTCATCATCGTCGTGGTTGACGGCCGCCAGCCCCTTTACAGCCAGGGCGCAACGCTTGCCGAGTTGGCTGAAATCATGATGTATTATGGGGCTGATACAGCCATGAACCTGGATGGCGGTGGATCGTCAACTTTGGTGGTGCAAGGCTCTCTTGGGCCGCGCGTGCTCAATTCCCCGATTGATAATAACATCCCTGGCCGCGAGCGGGCGGTGGGGAACCATCTTGGGATTTACGCTCAGCCATAGGGGGTCAAAGCGTCACAAATAAAACCGCGAAGAAATGAAGGACGCGAAGGAGATTATAAAATAAGACTTCGCGTTCTTCGCGTCTTCGCGGTGAAGGTTTTTAGAGGTTCAAAGCGCGCGGTAAAGTGCCGCAGCAACTCCGGCGCGTAGGTAAAGCGGTAACCGCGCAGCTCGTCTGCCCGTTTGGCGATCTTTCCGATCACCTCAGCCACGTAGTCCATGTGGCTCTGGGTGTAGACGCGGCGCGGGATGGCCAGGCGCACCATCTCCAGTTGGGGATAGACGATTTCGCCGCTATCTGGGTCGGGGTGGGCAAACATAACCGAGCCGATCTCGCTGCTCCGAATGCCGCCTTCCAGGTAGAGTTCGATGGTCAATGCCTGGCCTGGAAATTCGCCGTGCGGGATGTGGGGGAGCAAATGCCCCGCGTCCACGTAGACGGCATGTCCGCCCGGCGGCTCTACGATGGGTACTCCGCCCTCTTTGATGCGATACGCCAGGTACGCAGTCTGGTTCAGGCGGTAAGCCAGAAACTTCTCGTCCAGGCCCTCGCGCAGACCAACGGCCATGGCGTCCAGATCGCGCCCGGCCAGGCCGCCGTATGTCGGGAAGCCCTCGCGGATAATCAATTCGTTGCAGACATTGCGAAACAGGCCTTCATCGTTCATCATCAGCAGGCCGCCGATGTTGACGATGGCGTCTTTCTTGGCGCTCATCGCCGCGCCGTCCGCCAGACTGAACATCTCGCGAGCGATTTCCAGCGTGCTCCTATTCGTGTAGCCAGGTTCACGCAACTTAATAAAGTAACTGTTTTCGGCGTAGCGCGCCGCATCAATGAAGAAGGGCAGGCCGTAGTCATGATAGGTACCGGCGACCGCGCGCAGGTTTTCCATCGAGATCGGTTGTCCGCCGCCTGCATTGTTGGTCACGGTCATCATCCCGAAGGGAATGTTCTCCACGCCGACCTTTTCGATGAAGGCGCGCAGCTTGGCGATGTCCATGTTCCCCTTGAAGGGATGCAGATTGGCGGGGTCGAAGGCCTCGTCAATGACCAGGTTGGTGGGATGCCCGCCGCGCACCCGGATGTTGGCGTCGGTGGTGTCGAAGTGCATATTCGAGGGGACGAAGTTGCCAGGCTTGACGAGGCACGCGGCCAGAATGTTCTCGGCGGCGCGTCCCTGATGGGTGGGCACAAAATGACGGAAGCCGAATATCTCTTGCACAACTTCCGTCAGGCGGTAGAAAGAGCGGGCGCCGGCATACGATTCGTCGCCCTGCATGATGGCGGCCCACTGCCGGTCGCTCATCGCGCCGGTGCCGGAGTCGGTCAGCAGGTCAATGAAGATGTCTTCTGCCCGCAAGGCAAAGACGTTATAGCCTGCTTTCTCGATAGCCTGGCTTCGTTCCTGCGGGCCGATCAGGCGGATGGGTTCCACCATTTTGATGCGAAAGGGTTCGGGAGGGTAGGAAGACATTTGATCCCTGATGTTATTCTTCATCTTCGGAATTTTCATCGAACAAGTTATATTGTGCTTGTTCTTCTTTTACATACTGATTTCCAAAGTTTTTGGACAAACCAATAAACTGGTCTAAAGGAATATTACGCATGACTTTGCGCAAATATTCCTCGGTTTCGCCGTCGCTCATGCGAAGCAAATCATGTTTGAAACCGAGTGATTTGTTTAACACTTGAGCAATTTGTCTCGGCCAATATCCCGCGCTCATTTGAATGATTGTGCCCTGCACTTCTTCGGCCATGCGCTCGATTCTGCTGTTTGCCCCAATGCGGTCAACGAGAATGATGGTTGCCATGAAGAATTTTGAACGGCCAAGAGAAATTTCGCGCTCAAAGCGCGTTACTTTGTCGAGTGAAATTTCAGGGTTTCCCCTTCCGATAAACCCAATGTCAAAACGAACGCCCTGACCTAATTCATAAAGCAAGGTTGCGTCGCTTTCCCTTTTTTCATTTCGGGATGCAAGCCAAAAGACTTTCTCGTATTCCTGTGGCGGTGGCGCGATGTGTTTGAAACCTAAAATATGAAGCAGTGAACCAAGGACTAACTTTTCAAACAATTTTCCGTAAGCAGATTTTTCTGAACCGCGAATTGCAAGTGTTTGTGCGCCAATCGTGTTTAGAAGATAGGTCATCCAAAGCCAGTTGATTTGCGCTTTTGAATTTCCGTTGATTGTAATTTCGCCTTGCAACGAACCTTTTTCTGTTTTGCGCGCGGCAATAACTTCATTGCAAATTTGGATATATTTATCCCGATATTCTGCAATTGCTTCGGGATCGTCTCTCAGTACGTTTTGAAATGCTTTGTCCGTTAAGCCAAGAATCCATTGGGCAAGCCACCTTTCGGCTTTGGATATTTTTCCTTTTGAAAGAATGTCGGTGGCTATTTTGGGAAGTTGGTTTATAAAATCTTTGGAGTTCGCGGAGCCTTTAATAAACAATTCCATTGTTGCTAAATTCAATGTGGCAATTCTGCGGCGCGTTAGGGACTCGGTTGAGTCTCGTAAGTTTTTTCCTGTGAGAATATCCAGTACAACGCCACGCACAACGTCCAATCCAATTTGTTCAACGAGTTGACTTCCGCTTGCTGATAGTAAATCCAGGTCGGCAGGCGAGATTAAGTCTGTCAAAGCATTCAGTTGTTTTTTGTTTTTGGGCATGTTACCCCTCAAAATAGCATATTGTCTGCGTCAATTGGCGCGCAGTTGATGGTGTGAACTTGCTTTGCTTCTTTTCCAAGCCAGGTTTTGGCTTCTTCTCGAATAATCGAAACGTATTTGGGGTTTTGTTCCAGCAGTACAAATCTTCGATCAAGTTTGATAGCCGCTTTTCCGACAGTGCCGATTCCAGCAAATGGATCAAGTACAACATCGCCTTTGAAAGAATAATACTTGATTACTTTCTCTGCCAACTCAACAGGGAAAATGGCGGGATGGCGCTGGTCGTGAGACGGAGTAATTTTCCAGATATTTGTTCGGTCGTAGTCATCCCCGACTTTTGAGGCCTTCACGGTTTCTTTTTTAGGATGAGCGCGAATATTCCAGTCAATTAATTTGTCGGTATGTTTTCGATAGACCAAAATATATTCCGTGACGGGTACAGGTTTATATTGTAAGGGGTTCCGGTCGGCGGCGAATCGTCTGCCTCGTCCTGTCGCCCAGCCCGCGCCTTCGGGTTTTTCCCAGATAATGTCGTCAATAAAATCGTACCCTTCTTCTACGAACAACTTGTGTACATCAAACGGCACAGCAATACGACGCGAAGCTTCATTTCGACTTGCGCGGCGGACTAGCACGGGCGAGATATTCATTACAAAGAAACAACCTTCCGCAAGAACCCGATGCGCGTTTTGAATGATTTTGTGGATTTTCAGTAAATATTCTTCGTAAGTAATGTAATCAGTATATTCGGGGCGGGCGTTGTAATAAGGTGGGGAAGTGAAAATCAAATTTACGCTTCCGGCTGGTAGTTCCTGCAGGAGTTCCTCGCTGTCGCCTTGAGCAATTGTATTTCTCAGCGAAGATAAAACGTAAGAGCCGTTCTGCTTTTTGGCTTTTGTCCTGGGATGACCATTCCGACCAAGTAAACGCGCCTCCAGTACTTCTGAGTTTGTAGATTTATCTTCCACGATCAAAGATGTGTACGCGTCGATAACTACTTCGCCGATATGGTCACGAGATATTTTTCCCACCAAAGGTACGCGCCAGATATGGTAACGGTCGTCTACTTCGGGCAAGCCAAATTCGACGGCATTTTCCAGTTTTGCGCGTTCAAGCCAAAAAGATGCGACCTTTTTAGCCGATTTCACGTCCAAAACATTGTATTTTCTTTTTTCTGCAACAGTTGTTCTAGTCAGCATATTACGCTAATCCCCAGCTTCAACTCTTTCTTTGCCATTTTCCAGGGAATCGTCTCTTCTTTGATTGCGCGAGCCTGTTTGATTTCCTCTGCGTCTTCGCTGTCTTCCAGTAAAGTGACGATTTGTTCCCAAACATCTAGATTCACCACAACGGCGGATTGCCGTCCATCGCGGTTGACTACGAATTTGACCGAGTTAAGAATGTCTGCGACTGTCATATTTCACCTCTCTGCTCAATTATACATCTCAATTCTACAACGTTAGCCGGGCGGCGGGTATAATTGACATATGACAAAACGGAGAATCCGACTCATCCTGGCGCTGGTTGTGCTGGCGGTTTCGCTCGCCCTGTTAATTTGGGGATTCTGGCCGCTCCTCCGCGAGAGTCAGGTATTGCCCATTCCCCCCAGTGAGCTACAGTTGCCAACACCGATAGGTTTCCTGTTCGCCTGTCTGACGAGTTGACGTTACAGGCTGCCCATTGAATGAAAAAGGAACCCGTCTTCTTCAAGAAAACGGGTTCCTGGTGGTTTTATCAAGAGGGTATCGTTTACAAGCGTTTCGTGAAGACGACCAGATCGTCGCCCGGGGAATAGAAGTCACGGATCCTGGCTTCCAGCATGTAACCGGTTTTCAGGTAGAAGCGGCGCGTCGGCTCGAAGGCGGATTTTCCAGCTGTTTCGGCGATCAAAAGGCGACCGCCGCGCTCACGCACCTGTCTCTCTGCCTCGCCGAGCAAAACCTCGCCGATGCCCTGGCGGTGGTGGCTTTTGTCCACCGCGATCCAGTACAGGTCGTAGGTGCCCTGCGTAAGCGGACGCTGGCCATAGCAGGCGAAGCCGAGTACCTGTCCATCCCGGCGGGCGGCGATGAAGTGATACCAACTCCCGGCGTCGCCTTTGGTGAGAAATTCTGACCAAAGCTCTTTGACGACATCCACGTCGCCAGGCTCGAACAGTTCGATGTTCCTGGCGATTTCTAGAATGATTGAACCATCTGCGTTTGTGGGGATAACGAATTCAAGGTCAGTTGCGGCCATTGCCATCTTTCTCTTTGCATGGCGAGTCTGAGGATGTGCTCGACCATACCGGCGTAGGTGTAACCGGCTTTCGTGGCGGCGTTGGGGAAACCGGATGCAGGCGCCAGGTCAGGTATTTCGTTGATGTCTATGATGTAAGGGATCTGGTTTTGGTAACGGATGTCCACGCGGCCGAAGTCGCGCAACCCGACGGCGCGATAGGCGCGCAGCGCAGCCTCCGCGATCCGGTACCTGTCATCCGTATCCAGTTCGGCCGGGCAGCGCGCTGGAACGTTGTTAAAATAGAACGAATCTGGCACCCATTTGGCGTCGTAGCTCAGGATGCGGTTCAACGGGTTTGGAATGAGCGAGTAGTCGTGTTCGGTGATTGGGAGCACCTCGATATGTCTATTGCCCCACATAGAGACGGATAACTCGCGTCCTGAAATGAACTCCTCGACAAGTGCCGGCTGGCGGTAGCGCTCGATCACGTAAGTCACCCGGTTCAGCAGTTCTTCAGGCGTGGTGACAACCGAGTCCAGGTCAATCCCGATACTGGCATCGTCAACGCAGGGTTTGACGATCGCAGGTAATTTGTACCGGTACGCGCCAACCGGCTGTGCAAAAACTTGGAAGGAAGGCGTGGGGACTCCAGCGACCATCAACCGCTCTTTGGCGCGTCCCTTGTCAATGCACAAGGAACTGGTATCAGCCGAAGAGCCGGTATGCTTGAAGCCGAGTTTTTCTATCAGGCGGAGGACTTTGGTCGCGGCTTTGTTGTTCCCCCTGAATCCATCGCAGAAATTAAAAACAAACGCCGTTTCTGGAGAGAACGGCTTGAGCGATTCTTTCAATTCCTCGAGCGAATTTCGGACAGCGATGGGGATGGTACGATAACCACAACTGGCCAGTGCCTGGTTCAAGTGCACGGCCACACTGGCGGTATCCTGAAGGGCGATCAAATCCTTTGCTTCGCCGTATGGGACAGCCAGCTCCTCGTTATAGAGGATAACTATTAGCGGGTCTTCGTCATTCACTCCTTTCAGGCCTCCTTCGTAAAAATGTGATGGCTTACGAGCCACTCTTATATTACTACGTTATCTCGAAAATATATAGGTTTTTAAGGCAATTGGACTTGTTTTTTAAGATTGATGCAAGTAATATTGAGCATGAAAGTTGCCCATGTGTAAAGAATACTTGCGCATCGAGTTGATCCTGATCGGCCTGCTCCTTGCTGGGGTGGGATTTGCCTGTAGTCGTTCTATGTCTGCGGGGGCGCCGCCAGCAGAAATGTTGGCGACACCGACCTTATCCCTGGCGCCGGCTGCGACGGCTATGCCGACGGCCAACGTTCCACCACCTATTTTTCTCATACCGCTCGAGGTCCCTGGAACCGCCACCGTCACCCCGCAGCCGGCCATCCAGGAGACCCGCCGCCTGGTGCTGGAATGGCCGCCGGTCATCCGCGCTGGTGACGCGGACACCGTCCGCCTGATGCTGGAGATGGACGAGGATGGCAACCTGACGCCGACAGCCGAAATCGAAGGCCATGTCACGAGTGGACAGACGGTCACTATCCCCAATTTGTACGATACCCATAAAGTCGTTGCAGAGGCGCGCCTGGATATTGCCGGGATGCAGGTCGTACCGTCCGAAACGGCCAGCCTACCCCTGCGTCCGGGCCAGAGCGTGGTGTTCTACTGGAGCGTGAGGTCCGCCGAGGCGGGGAAGTTCCGGGGTGTCGTCTGGTTCTACCTGCGTTTCGTCCCCCTGGCCGAGGGGCTTGAAGGCGAGCGCGCGATCTCAGCCCAGACCATCGAGATCGAGGTGATGTCATTCATGGGTCTCAAAGCTGGCCCGGCGCGCCTGTTGGGGGTGGCGGGGGCGTTCTTGAGTTCGGTGTTGAGCGTCCCATTCCTGGAGGATGTTCTGCGCTGGTTGTGGAAGCGGGTGAAGAGATGAATAATGTGAAAAATAGTACAAATAAGAGAATATATGACAAAAATCCCATGGAATAAATACAGCGATTAGTAACCGAAAGAACTTGTTTATGGTAAAATTCGCCCGTTGCCAGTCTGTATCCGACAACTAATTCTATGTTCCGGGGTGCATATGCAAAACACATGGCTATACATCGGTCTCTTTTTGATCATTGGGATCATCGTCCCGGTCGCACCACTGCTGATCTCCTGGCTGGTGGCGCCGAAAAAACCAAATCCGATCAAGCAAAGTACATACGAATGTGGTATGGAGACGGTGGGGGACTCGTGGGTTCAATTCAAGGCGCAGTATTACATTTTCGCGCTTGTGTTCCTCGTGTTCGACGTCGAGACAGTATTCCTTTTCCCTTGGGCATTAGCCATCAATCGCTTGCCACTTTATGCGGTATTGGAAGGCGTCCTGTTCATCCTCATCCTTGTCGCTGGCCTGGTTTATGCCTGGCGCAAAGGGATGCTGGAATGGATGTAAGCGCGACGATACAATTCACAGAAGGCTGACAGGATGTTTTCCTTTCAGCCTTTTCTTTGTTGTAATGTAGCTTCTAAATAGAAATGGGTAGGGGGGGTGTGCGGGCGGCTACGTACCCTTCGGGTATACTTCGCGACCGCCTGCACACCCTGCTCCCCAGTTTATTGCGAGGTTAGACAAGGAGTGATCCATGACCTTCTGGAGTGACCCGGTCAACTTCATCGCCGCCTGGCTGCGGGGCATCCTTACGGGCTGGGGAATGGGCGCGGCACTGGCGAATGTCTTGCTCGCCTTGTTGGGCATTATCGTTTTGATCGTATTCGCCCTTGTGCTGGATATTTTCCTCGTCTGGGTCGAACGCAAGGTGGTGGCGCGTTTCCAGGATCGCCTCGGCCCGAACCGGATCGGGCCTTTCGGTATCATCCAACCGTTCGCGGACATCATCAAACTGATCATCAAAGAGGATATCACCCCCGAAGGCGCGGACAAGGTGGTGTACAATCTTGCGCCAGTTCTGGCTGCGACGGCGGTCATCCTGCTTTGGGCGATCCTGCCCCTGGCCTCGACGATCTACGGGGTGGACCTCAACGTAGCCTTGCTGTACCTGGTCGCGGCCGGCGCGTTGGGTACGCTTGCCATCATCATGGGCGGCTGGGCTTCGAACAACAAGTATGCCTTGTTGGGCGCATTCCGCATGGTGGCGAACATGATCTCCTACGAGGTGCCGATGGTGGTCGCGCTGCTCATCCCGGCGATCATCACCGGGACGATGAGCGTAAAGGGTATCACGGAATTCCAGAGCGGGGTTTGGATCGTCATCCTTTCACCGCTCGCCGCCGTGATCTTCATCATCAGCGCGATTGCTGAATTGGGCCGCTCGCCCTTCGATTTGAACGAGGCCGAGTCCGAGATCGTGGCCGGTTTTCACATCGAATACACTGGCATGAAGTTCGGCTGGTTCTATGCAAGCGAGCTACTGCACTCTTTCACGTTCGGTGGATTTATCGCAGTCCTGTTCTTCGGCGGTTACAACTTCTTGGGCCTGGAGAAATATCCCTTATTAGCAGTAGTAATTTTCCTGGCCAAAGCGCTTTTCTTCTATTGGGTTATCATGTGGGTGAAGTATTCCATGCCGCGCATCCGCATTGACCACATGCTGGCTTTCAACTGGAAATTCCTCACGCCACTCTCACTCGCCTTGCTGATCGTTACCGCCGTGATGGATAAGCTGCTTGCGCCGACCAATTTCTATGTGATTGGGATGTTCCTGACGAATGTGGTTATTGCCTGGCTGACGATTGAAATCCTGCGCGCCGTTGGTAAAAAACAGAGAAGGACCGAGGAGATGCTCCAACCGGCGGCGAAGGCTGTGGCGCATCATTAATCATTTTCCACAGAGTACACAGCCTGCCCTAGCGAGCTAGGCCAGGGAGAGCACAGGGGAAAGGAAATATATAACTCTGTGGTCTCTGTGTTCTCGGTGGTGAGAATGAAATAAGGATAAACCTTATGACTGCTTCCCAAATCATATTTCTGATTGTCGCCGCGCTGATCCTCGCATCCTCGCTGATGGTCGTGACGACGCGCAACCTGATCCATGCTGCGCTTTGGTTGGTAGCCGCGCTTTTTGGCGTGGCCGTGCTTTATGCCATCCTGGATGCAAGTTTCATGGCGGTTGTGCAGGTGGTCGTCTATATCGGCGCGATTGCCATATTGTTCATCTTTGCCGTGATGCTCACCCGCCGCGAGATGCGCGACCGAGGGCCGCAATTGCGCAAGGGCTGGTGGCTGGCAGCGCTGCTTGGCCTGCTGGTCTTTGCCGGACTGGCTTTCATGCTGGTTACTCAGCCAGGCATCAACCGGACCGTGGCGGACATGCCTCAGGGAATGGATACGGTCAAGCTATTGGGTACAGCCCTGGTCGCGCCGGACGCATACATGCTCCCGTTTGAGGTGGCTTCGGTCCTGCTGCTGGCCGCGTTGGTTGGCGCGGTCTATGTTGCGGTGAACAAGAAATAGGAGATCGCATGAGCATCCCACTTTCCTGGTTCCTGGTCTTGTCCGCTGCACTGTTCAGTATTGGCCTTTTCGGCGTGCTGGCGCGTAAGAATGCCATCGCCATCCTGCTCGGCGTCGAATTGATGCTGAACGCTGTTAACATCAACCTGGTGGCCTTTTGGCGTTACCTCGACCCGGCGCAGATGGCCGGTCAGGTTTTTGCGGTCATCGTGTTTGCCGTGGCCGCGGCGGAAGTGGCTGTGGGCCTGGCCCTGATCATCTCGGTCTACCGCCGCCGCAAGACGGTGGTGGCAGATGAAGTAGATTTGATGAAGTGGTGATTGCGTGGGGCGTATGGCGAGGAGCGTGGAGCGAGCAGATCGCGCAGAACGCTTCACGCTCTACTCTCCACGCTCCACGACTCTGGAGGCTTCATGACGACTGAAACCATTATCTGGCTGTTGCCACTCCCGCCCTTATTGGCATTTTTCCTGATCGTGTTGTTCACCAACAAGCACAAGGCGTTCAGCCACAGCCTGGCCGTCGGCGCAGCAGGGCTTTCCTGGCTGGGAAGCATGTTAGTTTTCGTGCGCGCCCTGGGGGTGCATGAATTCGGCAAGGAAGTTTTCGAATCGGCAATAAATTGGCTTCCTACAGGGAGTACCTGGCTCAAGATCGGCGTGTTGATTGACCCGCTCTCCGCTGCCACGCTGTTCTTCGTCGCCTGGACAGTGTTGATGATCTTCGTTTACAGCGTTGGCTATCATAATTTTGGACAGCCAGCCGGAGATCACGACCGTCCCGGCCTGCCGCCGCACGGCGCGACAGTGGAAGAGCACGGGCACAAGCACGTGGTACCTTCCATCGAGCCGATGTACTCGCGCTTCTTCGCTTTCATTGGTCTGTTCGCATGTGGCATGTACACGCTGGTGGTATCTGACAACCTGCTGACCCTGTTCGTCGGCTGGGAGATCATGGGCCTGTGCTCGTATCTATTGATCGGTTTCTGGTATGGCAAAGAATCAGCCCGCAACGCGGCTATCAAGGCCTTCATGACCACCCGCGTCGGCGACGTGTTTATGCTACTTGGCATTGCCTTTCTGTACTCGGCTACTGGTACACTTTCCTTCCGCGAAATCTTCAGGCCCGAAGTGTTGCACGCCCTGGCGACCAACGCCACGCCTTTCTTTGGATTATCGGCAGCCGGGTTTATTGGCCTGTTGCTGTTCATCGGTACGGTGGGTAAATCGGCGCAGTGGCCGCTACACGTCTGGCTGCCGGACGCCATGGAAGGCCCGACCCCGGTCAGCGCGATGATCCATGCCGCCACGATGGTCTCGGCGGGCGTGTACATGGTCATCCGCATGTTCCCGCTTTTCTCAGCGGGTTGGGAACCGGGTATGCCATTGAACCCGACCATGTCTATTATTGCATTCATCGGCGCGTTCACGGCGCTGTTCGCGGCGACCATTGCCGTGGCGCAAAACGACATCAAGCGCGTCCTGGCCTACTCGACCATCTCACAGCTTGGCTACATGATCGCCGCGCTGGGCGTTGGCGCATACGTGGCGGCCGCGTTCCACCTGATCACGCATGCCTTCTTCAAGGCGCTCTTGTTCCTCGGCTCCGGCTCTGTCATTCATGGCATGGAGCACGGCGTCCTGCATACTAGCGACCACTCGATAGACCCGCAGAACATGTTCAACATGGGCGGCCTGCGCAAGAAGATGCCAATCACCTTCTGGACCTTCCTGATCGGCGGTCTGGCCCTCTCTGGCTTCCCGGTGCTGACCGCCGGCTTCTGGTCGAAGGATGAGATCCTGGCAGACGCTTTCGGGCATGGACATTGGGCTATCTTCGCGACCCTGGCGACGGCGGCTTTCCTGACAGCTTTCTACACCATGCGCCAGATCACGTTGACCTTCCTGGGCGAGCCGCGTACAAAAGAGGCGGAACATGCCCAGGAAACGCCCTGGACGATGACGCTGCCCCTGGTCATCCTGGCGGTCTTCGCTATTGGGTATGGCTGGGTGGGCATCCCCGAGCACTTCCCGCTGATCGGTGGCATCCTGCCGAACTGGTTCCACGAGTTCATCGGCGGCACCCTGGCGGAGGTCCCGGAAGCGGTGCCGTTCAGCGTCTGGCCGTTGCTGACATCGCTGGGCGTTGCCCTGGGTGGCTTGTTTATCGGTTGGCTGGTCTATCGCAAGGTCAAATCCCCGAAGCAGGATTTCCTGCAAATCCCGGTGCTGAAGAACAAGTGGTACTTCGATGAGGCCTACAACTTCTTGTTCGTCCGCCCGGCGTATTGGGTTTCCGAAACCTTTACCTACATGTTCATGGATCGCGCCATCATTGACGGCATCCCGCACACCTTTGGGCGCGTGGCGCTCTGGCTGGGCAGCTTCTTGCGCAATTACTTCGACAAGCCGGTCATCAACGAATTCATCGCCGATGGGACGGGGAACATCGTGAAGAAAGCCGGCAGCAGCCTGCGCCGCATCCAGGTGGGGCGTATCCAGTCCTACATGCTCGTTTCCTTAGTGGTGGTTGTGCTCTTCGCCGTGCTGTACTACTTTCTGATTGGAGGAGTGTAGGGCGGGTATATTACCCGCTGAATCTGGCGGCAGGCTTCGCCGTGAGTTCAGCCGAACGGTTTCAAACCTGCCCTACATTTGGCTTGGAGTAAACGATGAACTTTCTCAGCAGTCACCTTTTGACCCTCATCCTCTTCTTCCCCGTCCTGGCGGCGCTGGTCATCTTGTTCCTGCCCAAGGACGAGGTGAAAGTCATCCGCTGGACGGCACTGATCGCCAGCCTGGTCCCATTCGGACTTTCCGTCCTGGTGTGGATGCGCTTCGACTCGGCTGCAGCCGGTTTCCAGTTCGTCGAGCAGTATCCCTGGTACGAGGCGATCCACTCAACTTTCCACGTTGGCGTGGACGGCCTTTCCCTGACGATGGTCTTGTTGACCACGCTGCTGACGCCGCTTTCGATCCTGGCCTCCTTCAGCATCAAGGAGCGCGTCAAAGCCTACATGATCCTGTTCCTGCTCCTGGAAACTGGCATGTTGGGCGTCTTCCTGGCTCTCGACCTGCTCATCTTCTTCGTCTTCTGGGAAATCGGCTTGGTGCCGATGTATTTCCTGATAAACCAGTGGGGCAGCGAGAAGGGCGAACGGACGCTGTGGAAGGGGATCAAAATGCAGGCGCGCAACTACGCCTCGCTCAAGTTCATGATCTACACCATGGCCGGTTCGCTCGGCCTGCTGCTGGCCATACAGATGCTGGGCGTGCTTTTTCAGACCTATGATCTGCCCACGTTATATCAGAAGTGGAACGCCCTCGAAGGAACGCTGATGGGCCTGCCGGTTGCCACGGTCAAGGCAATTGCCTTCTGGGCCTTTGTGGTCGCCTTTGCGATCAAGGTGCCGGTCTGGCCGTTCCACACCTGGCTGCCGGATGCC
>JALHUM010000074.1 GCA_022865905.1 Anaerolineales bacterium
GTCCACGCCCGCCCACCTGCCACTACCCTAAAGGGTGCTTCGCGAACGCAAACCGTTAGCCCGCAGAAAAGATGAGGACACAGATGTTAAAAGAATCATCATTCAATACGGGAACTACAGAAATAAACTTCGCGGAAAGCCAACATCCGGGGCCTCCGTTAGTTCTATTGCACGGTCTCCCTGGCCACTGGCAGGAGTTTCTACCCATCATGCCAACCCTGTCACTGCTTTGGCATACTTACGCGTTAGATTTTCGAGGGCAGGGAAAATCAGGGCGAGTGCCAGGCCAATATCTTTCGAAATACTATGGTGTTGATGTGGAACAATTCCTGCGGCAGCAGCTTACTGAACCAGCCATACTCTTTGGCCTGTCCGCTGGTGGCGCTGTGGCCCTTGCTGTGGCGGCTAAATGTCCTGAGTTGGTAAGGGCAATTGTCGTCGGCGATCCTCCGATTGACATGGATGAGCTTGTAGCGTGGATGACAAGTGAAGGGTTCAAATACTGGTTCTCTGCTTTGCGAGAACTTGCCGGATTGGATCTTTCAATCGCGGAGCTCTCCAGGCGAATCGCCGATATCCCTGTTCAAGTTCCCGGACAAGACACTCGAATACGCTATGGAGATAGTCCAGGCGTAGATGCCATTCAAATTCAACAGTTGGCCATAACGCTGAGCCATATGGATCCTGGCGTTTTGGAGTACCATGCAGAAGGGCTGGCAAGCGAGTTCCTGGAAGGATTTGACTTGGATCAGATACTTGCGCGGATAACATGCCCAGTTCTTTTTTTGCAAGGCAATCCCTCACTGGGTGGCATGATGACCAATGAGGTCGTCAAGCATGTTCAGTCAATTTTGCCAAACGCCATGCACGTATTAATTGAAACATCCGGACATGGTCTAGGGTTGGATACTTGGGAAGTGTCGCCACTGATCCGAGCAGTGACAAGTTTTTTAGAGTCGTTATGAGTTACGATAGGGATTAGATCTTGCGTATAGAAATATGCGGGCTAACACCGGCGTGCAGTTGACGTTGCTCGGCTTCGCTGCGCAACGCGCCTGAACCCGACCGTTGGGCATCTTCATGGAGAAAAATATGAATAAGTTCGGAAAAATCTATGCAAGTCTATCAAGTGTAGTCGTTGTCGTTCTCTTTTGCCTTCTCGTATTTCTTCGAAATCTTCCGTCAGAAGCGCTGGTTGCATTTATTGGTGTCTTAGTAGGATCTCTCATTTCAAGTTTTGTTCAGTATGCAATGTCAGAAGCTAACATGAGGCAACAACTCAGGCTCGCTGCACTTGATAAACGGCTCCAGGCTGCTCAGGAGGCAATGACCTTATGGCAACGCCTTCGTGTTGCCAATGAGAAAGAGACTGACGAACTCGATGTTCTCAAAGACTGCAAACATTGGTGGGACACAAATTCGTTGTATCTTACAGCAGAAGCGCGAACTGCTTTTTTAAAAGCCTATCGTGCAACTGGCGAGCTTCTCGTTGCCCGAGCTAGACACGCAGATTGGGAGGAGATGAAAGCATTATCTGCTGTTATCGACCGTGCGGCACCAATCATAGCGGAAAGTGTCTATTTACCTCCGATTGGCGAATTAGAATCAGGGCATAATAAGACACATCCAAACAAGAAAGATGCCTAACACCGGCTGCTAAGAAACAGCATACGCACTCACTGTTGAGGGGAAAAGAGCAAACCCAAATTGGGCTGCTTTTCGCTGCAAATATTTGATTTCGCGTTCTCTGAAATGTTGTTCATACTCTGTGGCGCTGATCGTCTGGTATTCTAGCTGGAACTTTAACATGTGGTAGACCGTACGTGCGATTTTATGGGCAGTCGCAACTACCGCCTGTGCCGGGCCAAGACGGCTCTTCAGACGGCGATAGAAAGCTCCAAAGGCACAATTTGAACGGATGACTGAAGCTACCGCTTGGCGAAACGCCTGACCGGCTCGATTGTGATTCTTGAGTGTATAACTGCGGATCACTTTCCCACCGGTGATCTCGTTGTGCGGAGCAAGGCCGAGCCAGGAACAGAAATTCTTCTCAGTCGGGAATTTGGACATATCCGTACCAATCTCGGCGATGATCGTCTGTGCCAGGGATACGCTGATGCCATGAACAGCAATGATGTCCACCCCCGCAATCCGTCTCAAATGAAAACGCACCTGGACGCCTTTGGGTGCATTCCGGCTATGTGATTTCGCTTTCTTGGGAGGTAATGGGGCCTGGTTGTCAGGATCGCCCCAATGCGGACGGATGGCTGCATAGGTGCGTTCGATCTCAGCATCACAAGCTTCAATCTGCTGAGTGTAAAAATCGAAAAAGCCCAGGGATTGTTGCAACACGAAAAGATGCTCCGCCCGCCAGGTACCCGTTAGAGCTTTGGCGATCTCCTGCTCGTCCTTCTGACAGCGATAGTTGCGCATCGCTGCCAATTTCTGCGGATCCCGTTCGCCTGTCACAATCGCACGGATGATTGCCTGCCCGGTCACTCCGGTCACGTCACTCAGCACTTGCGAAAGTTGTATGTTCATTTGAAGCAGTGATTTCTGCATGTGCAGAACGTGTGGGCTGCGATGTGAGATCAACTTCTCCCGATGGCGAAGCAACGTCCGCAGGGCCACCAGGTCAGCTTCTGTGCGAAACGAGTCAGCCAGTAGACCATAACTGTGTAGCGTCTGGATCCACTGGCAATCGAGCACATCTGATTTGCGCCCCGGAAAACGTTTGATGGCCGTGGCACTGATCAAACAACACTGCAACCCACGCGCTTCCAGCGTCTCAAACAATGGTATCCAGTACACGCCGGTTGACTCCATCGCCACCGTTCGGATACCAGACTGCTGCAACCAGTCGGCGATGGCGTACAGGTCCACCGTGTAGGTGCCAAAGGCGCGTATGGCCTGGGTACTGTCTGGACCAGGGACACAGACCATGATCTCGTGTGCTCCGATGTCCATCCCCGACGCATTCGGATGAATGCGTGCCAGCCCGTCAAAAGGGCGAACGATGATTTCAGAACTGTCTTGACGATTGCTGAGTCTGCTCATGGCTCTCTCCTGACTTGGAAGATATGTCAGGCCCGGTCACCAAAAGGGATAGACTGCTAATCGGGGTCGATGCCACCAATGATTGAACCATCGTGACCGGAAACCAGATTCCAGCTCGGGAAAATGCTCTCCAATGCCAATGTTCGGCTTGCTTGCCTGACCCTTCGGAGTATACTTGAGTCACCGCGCCCCTGTTTCTTGTGGCGTGAAGGATGGCCCGCCATCCGGGTAGATTCCAGCGGACACATTCGCTTCGCTCCCTGGCCAAGCCCGCCAGGGCAGGCAGTGTAGGCAGCGGCTTCGCCGCTGATGGTACGCACCGTCTTGTTAGAAAGGCGCGATAATCAAAGAGAAGTCTTGCCGGTTCCGCCGCTACCGTTGAGCCATTCCGTTAGGCACGCTTAAGGAGATTCCCTTGAATCAGATGGATGAGGCAAGCTCAATTAGATACAAGAATATCATCGACATAGCGATTTCTTTCTCTGCGATGACTCGAGTATTCGAACAAGGGTCAAAGCAAAAGATCGCAGGAAAATTGGAGTACTCTTTGGGCCTGCTTGCAGGCATTGAGGGTAAAGACAAGTTTGAGAATATGCACTCTGACTTCTGCGAGTGGTTTGTCAATAATGTTTTCACAGCAGAGAAGGTTTTGAAAAACAAGAAAATCAAGAAAAGCCGAGCTGCATCATATGGTCAAGCAGCAAAGGTGTTCAACATAGCCCTGAAGGTTTATGTTTATTATTGTAACCTTCCCGATTATGAGACTGCCGCGAAACTTCTACCTATGCTTCACAGTGCAGTTGATACTCTTATGATGGAGCACCTGAAAAAGAAATATCCAGAAGAGAATATCAAGGCCGAAACCATTGAGGGCGTAAGCAAGGCAGATTATTTCGTTCTACAGAAAATGGTGAATCAGCACATCAAAGATGAGTTTGAGAAACCGATTCAGCCGATTCATTATGATGACATTATGTGGTATCGGTTAAACAAGCGTGCCTAACACCGGCTCCAGCCCCCTACGCTACGCTCCGTACCCTACGGGTATGCTGCGCGAGGGATGCTACGCGACGGACAGTGGCTCTGCCGCTGATGGTACGCACCGGCTTTGCGAGAAGTGCGCGATAATGGCAATATCTTCTCGCCCGCCCCGCCGCTGCCGCTGAGCCAAACCGTTGGGTGCACTCTCGCCCTAAGCCTTAAGATTATCACTATCACTGATTGAAGGAGGAAGAAATGCCAAAACTGAAATATGCTCTGGAACGCGGTGGGGACAAGTCATTGGAAATTTCCTGGAAAGGTCGTTGGAAAAACACTGAAATTCGGCTCAAAGGCAATTTGATAGGCGTAATTCCCAATCAAAAAGAACTTAGGACAGGGCAGATATTTCAATTGCCAGACGGAACATCTTTAAAAGTACAATTTTTCACATCCGGGCTTCGAATTCTGCGGAACGATAAGCCCCTGCCGGGTTCCAGCTCTGACCCCGCTAGAAGGCTTGCTCAGTCCTTCGAATCTATTTACATCATCACTGGATTAAACATCGTGTTGGGGTTCATTGCCTTATTTTTTCAAGTTGAATTCCTGCAAACTCTGGGCTTCGGCATTATCTCCGTTGCCATTGGGTTTATATTCCTGGTGTTGGGATTCTTCACACAACGCCGTTCTCGCATCGCGTTGATAGTCGCTTTGATCATCTATGGTCTGGATTGTGTGCTAGCGCTATTCAGTCTTGCACCATTTCTTCTTAGTGTTGTTTCGATGGTTGCTACTGTCTTCAATATTGACGTCCATCCAGCCCTCAGACCGCAGGCCGGTGAGTTTCTTCAGATCAATGCAGTCTTTATCGGCATTTTGACTTTCACCATCTGTTACCGCGTATACTTTCTATGGGCGATGTGGCAAGGCGTTGGTGCGATCAACGCGCTCAAGAAAGAAACGCCGCCCACTGTCTCGTAGTGCAAGCAGTGCGCTCAACCCGCGCATCAAGCCGACCTTGCTCCGCTGCGCTCCGTAAGGCGGCTTATGCGCCCCGTTGGGCGCCTTTCGTAAATCTACGAGAAAGAGGAAAGAGTAATGGGTCTAGAGAAATTTGTTAGCAGTTTATCGGATTGGTCTAAATTTCCGCCCAGGGTCTTATTTGCCCTTACTCTGATTTGTGGGGGCTTTCTTTTTGGTGGGAATTCCTTTTTCAAAACATTAGGTTTGGACGAAATTCAGACACAATATCGGCCTTATTTTGGACTTGGGTTCTTACTCTTCGGGGTACTACTTATTTCTTTTCCTATTGCAGAAGGACTTAGGCGTCTTTACCATTGGCTGATAGAAAAATACAATCAGAGAAGAAGGTTCGAACTTACCAAAGAATGGCTAACCAGCCTCACACCAGCACAAAAGAAAATCCTCCATTCCTATATTGACAAAAACACTAGAAGTCTACGTTTAGACTATAAAGATGGCACTGTAAATGAATTAATGATTGCAGGTATCTTATATCTGCCATCAAATATCAGCCTTTTTGATACTAATCCAAGAGTCGATGATGGATGGTACACAGATTACAACATACAGCCTAAAGTATATAAATATCTACAAGAACATCCTGAGTTATTATCTTAGTCGAAAACCGCATTGAACACGAATAAGACCTTTCGCAATTAAAAAGCGCCCAACACCGGCTCCCCCGATAGAACCGGGGCAGGCAGCCCCCTACGCTACGCTCCGGGGATACCCTACGGGTACGATGTGCTACGCGACGGACAGCGGCTCTGCCGCTCGGAAACCGGCGCGATTTGTTAGAAGTGGCGCGATAATGTGAAGGAGTTGTCTTCGGCGACTCATGTCGCCGAAACAGCCGATGGCGGCTGGAAGCCGCCTAGGCTAGTCGCCAGTCCCGCCGCTGCTCCTTCGCTTCGCTCAGGACAGGCGCTGCCCCCTCCGGGGGTGCTTCGCGAAGCCAATCCGTTAGACGGCGGCGCAAACGCGGAGTAATATCGCTCCGATCTTTACCTCAAAGACAGGAGTTCAGAAAATGCAGAAACGCAAACTTGGAAACAGTAACCTGGAAGTTTCGGCTCTCGGGCTCGGTTGCATGAGAATGAGCTTTGGCGACAGCCCGGTTGGAGACAAGCAGGAAATGATCTCTTTTCTTCACTCGGCGGTTGACCGTGGCATCACCTTCTTCGATACGGCTGAAGTCTATGGTCCATTCACCAACGAAGAACTCCTTGGTGAAGCACTTGCTCCTTTCCGCGGACAAGTGGTGATCGCCACCAAGTTCGGGTTCAAACACGATCCCGACAGGGGACCGAGTCCTACGGTTGGACTGGATAGTCGGCCAGAGCAGATCAAGCAAGTCGCCGAGGCTTCGCTCAAGCGACTCAAGGTGGATGCCATCGATCTGTTTTATCAACACCGGGTTGACCCGGACGTGCCCATCGAAGACGTGGCAGGAGCAGTTAAGGATTTGATTCAGGCAGGTAAGGTTAAGCACTTCGGCCTTTCTGAAGCAGGAGCACAGACAATTCGGCGCGCCCACGCAGTCCAGCCA
>JALHUM010000008.1 GCA_022865905.1 Anaerolineales bacterium
AGCGGCCGCGCCGTTTTCGTCCCTTTTGCGCTGCCGGGTGAGACTGTCCGCGCCCGCATCGTGGAAGAGAAGCGCGGTCACGCTCGCGCGGAATTGATCGAGGTGCTGGAGCCTTCGCCGGAACGCATCGCGCCCAAATGCAAACACTTTTTTACTCCCCTCTCCGCCGCCGCAGGCGGAGGGGAGGGGCCGGGGGTGGGGGCCTGCGGCGGCTGTCATTACCAGCACATGACCTACGCGGCGCAACTGCGCGCCAAAGAAGCCATCCTGCGCGACCAATTGGAACGCATCGGGCACATCGAAAATCCACCCATTAAGCCAATAGCTGTTTCACCTCTGGAATGGAATTATCGCAACCACATGCAGTTCCATTTGACAGAAGCTGGGAAATTGGGATTTGTTCGCTCAGGCGACGCGCTTAGGCCGTCGCGAAGCCTGCTTGCGATTTCCGAATGCCACCTCCCTGAACCCGCCCTCAACGCCCTCTGGCCTCAACTGGAATTCGAGCCTGGTTCCGGCCTGGCGCGCGTCTCCCTGCGCCTGGGCGCGGACAAGGAGGTGATGCTCATCCTGGAGAGCAACGATCCAAATCCGCCCGAGCTGGAGATCGAGGCGGATATTTCGGTCGTGCACTTATCCGCCGAGGATGCCGTCGTGCTGGCCGGGGACGATGCCATCCTCATCGAAGTACTTGGCCGCCCTTTTCTCGTCTCGGCGGGATCGTTCTTCCAGGTCAACACCGTCATGGCTGGGAAGATGGTCGAACACCTTCTGACCAATTTACCGCTATCGCCAACGAACACCCTGCTGGATGTCTACTGCGGCGTCGGTCTGTTCAGCGCCTTCCTCGCTCCTCGCGTCAAGCAGCTGACCGGTATCGAATCCTCCCCTTCGGCCTGCGAGGATTTCACCGTCAACTTGGACGAGTTCGAAAACGTTGAACTCTACGAGGCTCCAGCCGAAGACGTGTTCCCGGTGTTGCGCACACACCCCAACATCATGCTGGTTGACCCGCCGCGCGCCGGCCTCCACCGCGACGTGATGGACGCGATCTTGACCATGAAACCGGGCACGCTGGCCTACGTTTCGTGCGACCCGTCCACGCTTGGGCGGGATGCGGCGCGGTTGATTGCGGGAGGTTACCGGCTGAAGCAGGTCACGCCGTTCGATCTATTCCCTCAAACGTATCATATCGAAAGCATCAGCTTTTTCGAAGCCACTTAAGGCCAACTCAAAACATTCACCTCAGGAAAAAGGATGATTTTTCCTGCAGTTTGATGTAAGATATATGCAAACAAAAGCCCGTTTCTTGGTCACGAGTTGAAGTATGGAACGCTGATCGTACCCGCTCTCCCAGATGTGAACCTCGAAGGGCATGCCCTGATCCCGCATAATGGCGGCAATGGTATCGGTCGCCTGTATAACTCATGATAAAAGGAGTCTACAATGTCGTTTACCCAATCCGCCTGGAGCTTGGAAGACCTGTTTCCCTCTTTGGATAGTCCGGAACTGGAGACGGCTTTCAAAACCCTCGAAGCGCATGTCGCCGATTTCGAGAAGATCCGTCCGCAGCTCAAGCCGGATATCCCGGCTGGGAGTTTCGTCGAAATCCTGAAAGACACAGAGGAATCCACCCGCCTGGCGCATCGCATCTACGTCTGCGCGGGCCTGTCGTTCGCAGCCAACACGCAGGACCAGACTGCCCAGACCCTGCTTGGGCGCGTCCAGCAGTTCATGGCAGAGATGGAAAATCGCATCCTGTTCTTCAGCCTGTGGTGGAAAGACTTGGACGAAGCGAACGCTACACGCCTGATGAGCGCCTCGGGGGATTTCCGCTACTACCTGGAGGAAATGCGCCACTTCAAACCGCACACACTCACCGAGCCGGAAGAAAAGATCATCAATCTTAAGAATGTGACCGGCGTCAGCGCGCTGCACACGCTGTACGACGCAGTCACCAATCGTTACGCCTTCAAGCTGGAAGTAGACGGCGAGACGAAGGAACTGACGCGCGGCGAGCTTATGGTCTACGTTCGCGAGCCGGATGCAGACCTGCGGGCTCGCGCCTACAAGGAGCTGTACCGCATCTACGGGAACGATGGCGTCATCCTCGGCCAGATGTACCAGACCGTGGCGCGTGACTGGCGCTACGAGAACCTGACCATGCGTCACTTCACCAGCCCCCTCGCCGCCCGCAACCTCTTCAACGACATCCCGAATGAGGTGGTGGATACCCTGCTGGAGGTCTGCCGCCGTAACGCCTCGGTCTTCCAGCGCTACTTCCAGTTGAAGGCGCGCCACATCGGCATGGAACGCCTGCGCCGCTTTGACATCTACGCGCCAGTGGTCAAATCCGACAAAAGGTACGATTTCAACACGGCTGCCGAGATGGTGCTGGATTCATTTGGCCAATTCGACTCACAGGTGGCGGAACATGCGCGCCGCATCTTCGCCGAAAATCACCTGGATAGCGAGGTGCGCAAGGGCAAACAGAGCGGCGCGTTCTGCTGGAGCGCCGTCCCGGACCTACCGCCCTGGGTGCACGTCAATTACCAGGGCCGCCCCGACGATGTGGCCACGCTGGCGCACGAGCTTGGTCACGCCATCCACGCCATGCTGGCCGCGCATCATACTGTTTTCACCTACCACTCGTCCCTGCCGCTGGCCGAGACAGCCTCCACCTTCGGCGAAATGATCCTCGTGGACTGGCTGCTCTCCGAAGAGACGGACGAATCCGTGCGCCGCGACCTGCTCTTCCGCCAGGTGGACGACTCGTACGCCACCATCATGCGCCAGGCCTATTTCGCCCTCTTCGAGCGCCAGGCGCACGAAATGGTACAGAAGAATGCCTCGGTGGACGAGCTATCAACAGCCTACGTGGAAAACCTGAAAGAACAGTTCGGCGAGGCGGTCGAACTGAGCGACGAGTTCAAGTGGGAGTGGATCTCCATCCCCCACATCTATCACACACCTTTCTATGTCTATGCTTATACCTTTGGGCAGTTGTTGGTATTATCCCTCTACCAGCAATACAAAGCCGAAGGCGAAAGCTTCAAACCGCGCTACCTAAAGATCCTCTCGGCTGGCGGCTCAGAGGCCCCAGCCAGGATCTTGAGCGAAGCAGGCATTGACATCCGCTCCGGCGCGTTCTGGCAGGGCGGGTTTGATGTGATTGTAGCGTTGGTAGATGAATTGGATAAGCTGCCGGTGACCTGAGGCTGTGGAGCGAGGAGCGTGGAGAGTGGATTGTACATCTCGCTCCACGCTTCACGCTTCACCCTCCACGCAATCAGGTCTCGTACCCGGCTTGCTCTTCTTCCACTGCCGCCACTGGTTCTTCCTCCGGCTTGCGGTCGAGCATCTGCATCATTAAGGCCACAACCTTGGTAAAATATTTGGTTTCACCGCCCTTATCTTCGTAGCGGTCGGTCTTGAGACGCCCCTCGATGAAAACCAAGCGGCCTTTCTGCAGGTACTGCTGGCAGATCTCCCCCAGCCGTCCCCAGGCCTCGACGTTGAACCATTCGGTGTGTTCTTTGGCCTCGCCCCCGGCAGTCTTCCAGCGTTCTCCTACGGCAAGGCTGAAATTCGCCACCTTCTTGCCGTTGGGTGTGGAGCGGGTCTCGGGATCTTTGCCTAAGCGGCCTATGAGTTGAACACGGTTGAGAGCTGGCATCTTATTCCTCCATCGAGCCAAAAAGGAAACGTTGATTATAGTAGCTGTATGGCGAGCTACTATAATAGTGTAGCAAGAAATCCAAAAAAGTCAAGCGATTTTCGAGATGACATTGCGAGTGCCGTATGAAAATTGTTACCACCCTTTCCGAGCTGCGCGCTGCCCGCGCCGGGTTGCCTGAACCGGTCGGCTTCGTGCCGACCATGGGCTACCTGCATGCGGGACACCTCTCCCTCGCCCGCCGTGCCAAAGAAGAATGTGCCAGCGTGGTCGCCAGCATCTTCGTCAACCCGACCCAGTTCGGGTCGGGCGAGGATCTGTCGAAATACCCGCGTGACCTAGCGCGCGACCTGTCCCTGCTCGAATCGGCCGTCGTGGATCTGGTCTGGACACCCACGCCGGAGGTTATGTATCCACCCACTTTCCAGACCTGGGTCACGGTGGAGGAACTTACCAAAGGCCTCGAGGGCGCGGCTCGCCCCGGCCACTTCCGCGGCGTGACCACCGTCGTCGCCAAGCTGTTCAACGCCGTCCAGCCGCACAAGGCCTACTTCGGGCAAAAGGATGCCCAGCAAGCCGCCGTTATCTGCCAAATGACGAAGGATCTGGATTTCCCAATCGAGATCGTGGTTTGCCCGACAGTGCGCGAGGCAGATGGCCTGGCCATGTCCAGTCGCAACGCCTATTTGAATCCCGACGAATGCATGGCTGCGACGGTGCTCTTCCGCGCCTTGTCGGTAGCCAAATCAGCTTACGATAAAGGGGAACGCGGCGCTGAAATCCTCCGCCGTATCATGACAGAGACGATCACCGCCGAGCCGCTGGCAAAGCTACAATACGTCTCCTGCGCCGACTATGACACGCTGCAAGAGTTAGAAACAGTTGCTGGAAAAGCGCTGCTCTCAATGGCTGTCTTCATAGGGAAGACGAGGTTGATTGATAACTTCGTAATTGGAGAAACTGTTAGTTTGCGAGAATGAATTCGCCGATCCGGCGGATCGCGTCCCGACCTTCTGGAATGAGGCTGGCCGTGAAGTGCCAGACGTGCTGCATCCCTTCCCAGACTTCCAGGGTAACGTCCACGCCCGCGGCACGTGCCTTCTCGGCCAGGCGGGTGGAATCGGACAGCAGGATCTCGTCTGAGCCGACCTGGATGAGCAGCGGGGGCAGGCCGCGCAAGTCGGCATACAGGGGCGAGACCAGCGGGGCGAGCGGATCGGTATCTCCCAGGTACATTGGCGCGAATTGGATTTCCTTTCCGCCATCCAATATCAGGTCAACTTTGGCTTTGGATTTTATGGAATCGCCGGTGAAAGCCATATCCGTCAGGGGAGATAGGCAGACCGCCGCAGCCGGGGATGGGTCGCCCGCGTCGCGCAGGGCAAGGAGAAGCGCAGCCGCCAGTCCGCCGCCGGCCGAATCGCCAGCGATGTAGATTTTATCCGCCGGGTTATCGTTTGCTAACAGCCAGCGGTAAGCAGACAGGGCATCCTCCAGCGCGGCTGGATAAGGGTGTTCCGGCGCCAGGCGATAGTCCACGACCAGGGCACGCGCCCCGGCCGCGGCGGCGATATTTGCCGCCAGGGCGCGGTGAGAGTTAACGGAACCGGCAATGTACGAGCCCCCGTGCAAATACAAGACCACTCGCCCGGCGGCAATTCCCGCGGGAAGGATCCATTCAGCCGGCACGCCCCCAGCCGACACAGGTGTACAGGCGATTTTGCCCAGCGGCTTGAAACTTTTTGCCAGGGCTTCTAATTCTTCACGTTCCTTGAGGACACTTATTTCACCACCAGGACGGGAGAAAAACCGCTGGGCGCGAAAATACAGTCTGAGCAAGCGGAACTGCCAACTGAGCATGGTTTTTTCCTTTCACCAGGGGTGAACGCTATATTTGCACGAAGCGGTCAACATTGACGACGAAGATCGTGGCCCGCTTTTCGCCAGCCTCGGAAGTGGAGGTTTTTTCGCGTATAACCTGGATGGCGGATTCCACACGCTCACCGTCCAGGCCGATGAGCAGGGTAGCGACGCCGCGCCGCAGCAGACCGCCGGTCGAGGCAATGCGCGTCACGCGGAACTTGGCCGCGGTCAGGGCCTGGGTAACATGATCAGAGTCGGCATCACGCAGAATGGCAATGATCAATTTCATGGCAATTACCTCCGCTCTCAGCGGGGCTAAGCC
>JALHUM010000075.1 GCA_022865905.1 Anaerolineales bacterium
CTTCGGCCAGCGCGCGCGACATGACTGCGGATGCCATCCGCTCGTTGGGCAAGCCGGTCGTGCTGGTGCACGGCGTCAACATCCGCCCCGGCAAGCCGACCATCCTGGCGGTCTGCGAGGGTAAGGCGGTGATAGGTCTGCCGGGCAACCCAGTCAGCGCGTTAGTGATCGCGGATCTATTCGTCGTGCCGGTGATCGAGAAGCTGCTGGGCCTGCCCCCAGATCGCCCGCGCCCATCACTGCTCGCCAGGCTGACCATCAATGTCCCCTCCCAGGCCGGTCGAGAAGACTGGGTGGCGGTGCGCCTTCTTCCCCCTTCCCTCTCCCCGCGGGAGAGGGGGGTGGGTGAGGTCCCCCTTGCTGAGCCGATCTTCTCCAAATCCAATCTCATCTTCTCCCTGGTTGCTGCGGATGGACTGGTTCACATCCCACCGGAGGCGAACGGCGTCAGCGCGGGGGAGATAGTGGAAGTGAGGTTGTTGTGAGGCTTACTTTAGCCCTCATCAAGGCGAAGGTGCATGAAATCAAGGAACGTTCCCTCCCCTGCCTAGGGGAGGGCCAGGGCGGGGGTT
Organism: Anaerolineales bacterium; assembly: GCA_022865905.1. Taxonomy (GTDB): domain Bacteria; phylum Chloroflexota; class Anaerolineae; order Anaerolineales; family Villigracilaceae; genus CG2-30-58-95. Next base: position 573 of record JALHUM010000075.1, read on the forward strand.
GACATGTCCATCTACCTCCACGACATCCCTCTTCCCGAAGCCAAAGCCCGTTTGCAAGCTGTTCTTGAAGAAGCCGGGTTGTGGCGCGTGCTGGGAGTTGAAACCATCCCACTCGACGAAAATGTACTGGGGCGTGTGCTGGCCGAGCCGGTCTGGGCGAAGGTCTCCTCGCCGCACTACCACGCGTCCGCTATGGATGGCTTCGCCGTCCGCGCGGAAGATACGGCTGGTGCGCAGCCTTCTTCGCCTCTCTTTCTTCCTTGCTCCCTTGCTCCTTCTCCCCCCGGCTCCTCTGCTCAATATGTAGATACCGGCGATCCGCTCCCGGATTGGGCCAATGCCATCATCCCCATCGAGAACGTCGAATCGCTGGATGAAGATGGCAAAATAACCATCGACATTCACGCCCTGAAAGCGATCCGCATCCGCGCTGCAGTGACGCCCTGGTCGCACGTCCGGGCGCTGGGAGAGGACATCGTCGCCACGCAGTTGGTGCTGGCTGCCGGTCAAGCCCTGCGACCAGTTGATTTGGGTGCCATCGCGGCGGCCGGTCATGCGGAGGTCAAGGTGGCGCGCAAGCCGCGCGTCGCCATCCTGCCGACCGGCACGGAGCTGGTGCCGATTGGCAGCAAGCTCGAGCCGGGCGACATCCTGGAATACAACTCGTTGGTGCAGGCCGCGCAGGTGAACGCCTGGGGCGGGGAGGCGGTGCGCTTCCCGATCACACCGGATAGCTTCGAGGCCATCGTTCAACGTGAGCAGGAAGCGGCGCGTGACTGTGATTTTATCCTGCTCAATGCTGGTTCCTCGGCCGGAGCGGAGGATTTCTCGGCAAAAGTGGTCGAGAAATTAGGCACGCTGCTGGTGCATGGTGTGGCGGTGCGGCCGGGGCATCCGGTCATTCTGGGTGTCATTGCGAGGAGCCCTGAGCGGAGCGAATGGGAACGCCTTCCTCGCAATGACACGATTCCGATTATCGGCGTCCCCGGTTACCCAGTTTCTGCCGCACTGACTGCCGAGATCTTCGTCGAACCCTTGCTGGCGAAATGGTTGGGGCGGAGACCTGGTGAACTGCCAACCAAGTCCGCCACGCTGACCCGCAAAGTCGCCTCGCCGGGCGGGGACGATGATTACCTGCGCGTAGCGGTGGGGAAGGTGGGCGACAAAGTGTTGGCTGCACCGCTGGCGCGCGGCGCCGGGATCATCACCTCGCTCGTCCGCGCGGATGGGTTAATCATCTTGCCGCGCGGCGTCCAGGGAGCGGAGGCCGGCGAGCAGGTGAGGGTGCACCTTTACCGGTCGAAAGCCGAAATCGAGCGGACGATCTTCTGCATCGGCTCACACGATATGACTCTCGACCTGCTGGCCCAGTTCCTGGGAGAGCACGACCGCCGCCTGGCTTCGGCCAACGTGGGCAGCCTGGGCGGGCTAGTGGCTTTGAAACGGGGCGAATCGCACCTGGCCGGTTCACACCTGCTCGATCCGGAAACGGGGGAGTATAATCTTTCGTATATCCGCCAGTATCTAAGTGGCGTGCCGGTCAAGGTTTACGGGTTTGTCGGGCGAGAGCAGGGCCTGATCGTGCGCAAGGGCAACCCAAAGAGAATTAAGAGCCTGGGCGACCTGACTAGGCCCGAGGTCCGCTACGTGAACCGCCAGCGCGGCGCCGGGACGCGCGTCCTGTTCGACTATCATTTGAACCGCAGCGGGATCGTCGCTAGTTCGATAAAGGGTTACAGTCAAGAAGAGTACACGCATCTCGGCGTCGCCGCCGCAGTCGCTTCTGGACGAGCAGACTGCGGGTTGGGGATACCCGCCGCAGCGCAATCTCTGGATTTGGACTTCATTCCGCTGTTCCAGGAAACCTACCAACTGGTTATTCCGAAGAACTATGCCGAGAGCGAGCTGCTTGCCCCCTTATTTGTCGTTCTAAACAATAAGGATTTTCATGACGCCGTAGCCGCCATGCCTGGGTATAATATAGGTGAAATGGGCAAGCTGGTTGCGGAGATATAAAATGGCCTTGACGATGGGAAGATCTTATTAGCCAGAGGAGGAGAGATGCCTATATCGGTTGGAGTCTCGGCTCCAGATTTTTCTTTACTCGATGAATCCAATGTCGTCCGCCGCCTGTCGGATTTCCGCGGCAGGCCGGTCGTTTTGTATTTCTATCCCAAGGACGACACGCCCGGCTGCACGACCGAGGCCTGCAATTTTCGCGACGATTACAGTGCTTATATCGAAGCCGATGTGATCCTCTTGGGGGTCAGCGCAGATTCACCAAAGTCGCATGCCAAATTCAAAGAGAAGTATGGCCTGCCGTTCCCGCTGCTTGCGGACGATGGGCATGTGGTTTGCGATAAATACCAGGTTTGGGGGCCGAAAAAGATCATGGGGCGCGAATACGATGGTATCTTTCGGACGACGTTTTTGATTGACGCCAACGGCAAGATTGCACGTGTCTTCGAGCATGTAAAGCCCTCCGAGCACAGCGCAGAAGTTTTAGAAGCCCTGAAGGCTCTATAGTTATACGCCAACATTATTTGTGGATGAACAGAACACTTTGTTCATCCGAGAAAGCAATCTCCCAATCAGGCGATTGGCGCAAATCCCTGGCAAGCAGTGACCCCGGTTCGATTAGCACAATCCGCACGCCATCTAGCGACAGGCTGGTCTCCCAGCCTGGTTCGCCAGTTTCGATGCGCAGGTAATCGTTGATGAACGTGTCGCCGTACACGTCCGCCCGCCCGTCAATGTAGACGTGGTATTCGGGGTACAACCGCCAGATCAAATATCCCCCCCAGCCGTAGGAGTTGAAGATATTTCCCGCCGGATGATGCTGGATGATCCAGTCTACGGCCGCGACCGAGTCCCCGCCACCGGCTTTGCAAAGCCTTGCCCCGTTTAGGAAGGTGCGCAAGCGTTGAACTCTACTTGTTCCACGTCAGTGCGGCGATAACGAGCAGCCAGGCGGAATCC
>JALHUM010000009.1 GCA_022865905.1 Anaerolineales bacterium
ACCTCCCGGCAGGTAAACCTGGTGGATTGGTACCCTTTCGTCGTGCCGTACATTCCCGGCACAGGCTGGGTCTTGCACAATCCCTGGTTCTATGGCGAGCACCTGGTCTATGATTCCGCAGATTTCGATATCCTTGTCCATTTTGGTGATGCCTCCGAGCCGAAGATCGCGGCCAGCGGCGTCGAGCTGCTGTCCGGGGATGGCCGCCATTTCCGCCTGGAGAACGGCCGCACCTTCGCGCTTTCGTTCAGTAACCTCTACGAGGTCAAGAGCGAGGTGATAGACGGCGTAACGGTCTACAGCTATTATTTCCCGTTTTACGCTCCAGCCGGTGAGGCCGTGCTCCATACCACCGGCCAGGCGCTGGAAATCTATGCCGAACACTTCGGTCCCTATCCTTACACCACGCTGACCGCCGTGCAGGGCGATTTCGACGACGGCATGGAATTTTCGGGCTTTTACTTCCTGAGCCGCGATTTCTACAATCTCTATGACGGCACGCCGAAAAACTACCTGACGATCATCGCCGCCCACGAGACCGCCCACCAGTGGTGGTTCGACCTGGTCGCCAATGACCAGGCCCTCGAACCCTGGCTGGACGAATCCCTTGCCACGTATAGCGAGCACATCTTTTTCGAACAGTTGTCCCCTGATCTGGTTGACTGGTGGTGGAGCTACCGCGTTGACTTCTATCATCCGGCCGGCAAACTCGACACGCGCATTTATGATGCGGGCGGCTACCGGGCTTACACCGATGCGGTCTACCTGAACGGTGCCCACTTCCTCGAAGATTTGCGTCAGCGCATCGGCGATGAGGCCTTCTTCGCCTTTCTGAAGGATTACGCCGCGCAGTACGCCCTCCGCCGCGCCACCACGGTGGATTTCTTCGCCCTTCTGCGCCAGCACACGTCTGTGGATTATTCTGATATTATCGGGAAATACTTCAAGGACTTACACTAATAGTAGCCAGTAGGCTACCATAAAGACCGGACATGCCTCGTACCTCATCCCTGCCGCCCCTTTTTTTGCTCCTTACGATTCTGGCCTGGACTTTAGCCGGTTGCGCTGGCCTCGGGCCTTTAGGCTCGTCCCCGGTTTTTTCCACGCCCCTCCCACCGACGGTCACACCCAATCCAAACCCCTCACCAACGCTGACGCCCTTCCAGCCGCTGGCCGACACACCGGAGGCTTTTCCCCTCCCGTCCACCACCTCGACGCCGTTCCCTCAGCCGACCCTTCCACCCATGTCGACCGCCACGCTGAATCCACCGCCAAGCCCGCTGCCTCCAGGCGCCGTCCCCCCGCGTCCGAAGTATACCCTCGCGGTCGTTCTAGACTATACCAACCATTCCCTGTCGGTAGATGAAACGATCAACTACCCCAACTTGTCCGCCGATTCCCTGACGAGCCTCGTCCTGGCGGTCGAACCGAACCTGTGGACGGGAGCCTTTCAATTGGACTGGCTTGCCATTAACGGCCAGTCCTCCACCAATTACGGCTTGAGCGGGCAGCGGCTCGAGATTTACCTGCCCCAGCCGCTCGTCCCGGGCGGCGCGGTAATGCTGAGCATGCACTTCGAGGTTTACATCCCGTGGATCTCATCCAATCACATTTTTGGCTACAACAACGCCCAGGCCAACCTGGCTGACTGGTACCCGTTCGTCACGCCGTATGCGACCGGCCAGGGCTGGCTGCTGCACGAGCCGCGACCGATCGGCGAGCACCTGGTCTACGATGTCGCTGATTTCGATGTGACCATCCAAATGGCCGATCCCACCCTGCCGGTGACGGTCGCGGCCAGCGCGCCGGCCGAGCAAATTGGATCAGGCTACCATTATTCCCTCACCAACGCCCGCTCGTTCGTTTTTTCAGCCAGCACGATGTACTTGTCTGCGACGACCACCTTTGGGTCGGTGATAGTAACGAGTTATTACTTCAGCGGGCATGATGCTGCTGGTCAGGCCATCCCACAGGCGGTGGCGGCTGCCCTCTCTGTCTACAGCGACCGTTATGCTCCCTATCCATATACCAGCATGAGCATCGTGGAAGCCTACTTCCCGGACGGCATGGAATACGGCAGCCTGTTTTTCCTGAACAGGAGTTTTTATTTGGGTTACGACGGCACGGCAAGGAACAACCTGGTCATGATCGGCATCCACGAGGCGGCCCATGCCTGGTGGTTCGGGCTGGTGGGCGATGACCAGGCGCTCGAACCCTGGCTGGACGAGGCTTTGTGCATCTACAGCGAGCGCATTTTCTACGCGACGCTTTACCCTGACCTGGTGGGCTGGTGGTGGAACTCCCGCGTCTACGACTTTCAACCGGCCGGCTGGGTGGATTCGAATATCTACGACCTGGGCAGTTTCCGCCCCTACACCGACGCCGTCTACTTGCGCGGGGCAGAATTTATGGAAGACTTGCGCGTCCGCATCGGAGATGAGGTCTTCTTCGCTTTCCTGAAGGATTACGCCGCACAGATGGCGTACAAGCGCGCCACCGCCAACGATTTCTTCCGTATCCTGCGCCAGCACACGGATGTTGATTTCTCCGATATCGTCAGTTCCTATTTCCAATACCCGCATTAGTATTACAGTGCAATGTTGCCTTTTTAGTGTGTCATTCTGCCTGCCCTGGCGGGCTAGGCCGGGAGCGCCCCGCTGCGCTCTTCGCGAAGCACCCTGTGGGTTGCAGCGGCGAAGAATCTCCCGAAATTGACAAAGAGAGACCCTTCGGGCGCAAAGCATGCCCTGAGTGTTCTTCTAAGGGAACGCGCCCTCAGAGCCTGCCCTGAGAGCAGCGAAGGGGTGACACCTCTACCGCCTGCCCCCGTTCTTCGCGCCTGTCCTGGCCGGACAGGCCAGGGAAGCACCCTGCGGGTTGGGGGTTGTGGCCTTTGTGTTGAAAAAATCCTGTTTGCTTCCGGCTAGTCCGTCTTGGGAAAATCAATCTGATTCCACAATTGTGACTTCGATGGGAAAATGGTCACTAAAGCCATTCTGGTTGACCGGTTTTCCCATCCCGCCAAAGTGGATCGGGCCTTGTGTTTTCTTATTCAGCATGGCAGGGGATCGGAAAATATTTGCCGAGTCCGGCTTGACCTTGAAAGGTAAATTCGGCGCGAGGAGATTCTTATTGACCAGGAATTGGTCGAGCACGTTGGGGCCATCGTAGTAAAGTGTGCAGAGACCCTTTCCCAGCAGAGGCCACATCAAGTTCAGGAAATAGGGAATCTTACCTTTAACCACCTTATCCTTCGCGCGCTCGGCTATTGCGTAGTCCACCAGGGAGATATCGAAAGGCTCATCGTTGAAATCGCCCATGGCCAGGACGGGCGTGCCATCTCCATAGATCTCGAGGATGCGCTCGTGGAAGTAGGAGAGCGTTTCCCCTGCCATGGCCCGATAAGCGGACGATTCCGCTTCCCCGCCGCTGCGTGACGGCCAGTGATTCCCCATCACAACCAACAGGCGGCCGCGCTGCGTTTTGAAATTCACCTGTAAAATATCCCGCGTGGCGGTACGCTTCATGACGAAGTGGCTGAAGACGGATTCGGTGAGCGGCTGCGGGATAACGAAAAGATTCGCATCGTATATGAATGCGATGTCAATGCCGCGCTTGTCTTGTGTGTCGTGGTGGATGATGCTGTAATTCCGCCCAAGCGGGGCCAGGCTCTGCACCAGCAATTGAATGACATACAGGTTTTCGGCCTCGCACACTCCCAGCAGGTCAGGTCCGCGCCCATCGTTCATCTGGCGGATGAGGGTGGACAATTGGCCGATCTTCCTATCCAGTAGTACCTGGGTCCAACCGGCGATGTCGCCCTTGATAACACGCGCCACCTTCTCTTCGCGGCGCGGCGAGTTTTCCACGTCGAAGAGATTCTCCAGGTTCCAGAAGGCAATCCTATATTGGGTCGGCATAATTTATTCTCCTTTCCTCTGTTCTATTGAGCATTATAGAGAAATATCAGATAATATACAATCCCCATTCTGTGCACTCAGGGTCTTCTCAAAGTGTGAGCAGGACTGTGCGAAAAAAGGGGTGCGGGGGGATAAGGCACACTGGCAGGAATCTTCTCAACTTTGAGAAGGACCTGTGGGCACTATGGCTCCCTGTCCATGCGCCCGGTACGAATAGGATTACAATTGTGACCTATGCCCCTTCTTGCCATCTTACTACTCTTAGTATCCGCCGCGCTGCACGCCCTCTGGAATTTGCTCCTCAAAGGGTCGGATGAAAAATACGTTGCCATGGGTTGGCAGGTCGTCATCGGCGGCATCCTGTCGCTGATCGCATTATTCTTTACCGGCCTGCCACCCCGTTCCATGTGGCTTTTTGCGCTTGCCAGTGGAGCTTTGGAAGCCATTTATTTTGTCCTGCTTTCATATGCCTACAGCGGCCATGACTTCTCACTGGTTTATCCCATGGCGCGCGGCGCCGCGCCCGCGCTTCTCGTGCTTTGGGCGGCGTTGTTCTTGCGCGAGAAGCCAACCCTGGGCGGATTCCTCGGCATCGCAATGATCGTCTGTGGGATCGTCGTCATCGGCGCGACCAGCCTCTTACAGAACCACGAGGGCAAACCGCATCTCAAGGGGATCGCCATCGCGCTGACCGTCGCTTTCATTATCTCGGTGTATACCCTGTTGGATGGGTTTGCTGTCAAACATGGTCCCGCCCTGCCCTATGCTTTGAGCATGTTCGTAGTGGTGCCGGTTATGACCACACCATTCATCCTGCGCCGTTATGGATGGAAACCCCTGGCCGGGGCCTGGGTCGGAGGACGGCTCCGCTTGATCGCCCTCGGTTTACTTGGCGTGGTGGCCTATGCCATTGCGCTCTTCGCCTACTCATTTGCCCCGCTGAATTATTCGGAAGCCATCCGCGAGGTCAGCGTAGTGATTGGCGCGTTCGCCGGCTGGCGCTTCCTGGGCGAGAAGATGGGCGGCTACCGCGTGTTGGGCGCGGTAGTGATCTTTGCCGGCATCCTGCTCATCGCCATCTATGGATAGGAGACTCATAGTATTATCGCCAAGCATTTGCATCGAACGCGCAAATCTTTTTGGAACCGCGAAGAAGCGAAGAGCGCGAAGGGTTTCTTCGTGTCCGCGAAGAATTCTTCGCGGTCTTCGTCGCTTCGCGGTGAACCTTTGATTGCGGCTGGAAGCCGCGCTATGGCCGATCAACAATACCCTGAGCCAACTGTCGGGGCGTTCATTTTCAACCCCAAAGGCGAATTGCTCCTGCTCCAATCCCACAAATGGCCGGGCAAATACGTCGTCCCTGGCGGGCACGTGGAATTGGGCGAAAGGCTGGAGCAGGCAGTCATCCGCGAATCGAAAGAGGAAACCTGGCTGGACGTTTATGATGTCGTATTCATCAACTTCCAGGAATTCATCTACGATCCCGCCTTCTGGAAGCCGCGTCATTTCATCTTCTTCGATTTTGCCTGCAAGACAGATAGCACAGAGGTGAGGCTCAACGACGAAGCGCAAGGGTATATCTGGATCGAGAAGCACCAGGCTTTGTCGCTGGCATTGGATACGTACACGCGCAGGTCAATCGAAGAGTATTTGAAAAGGTTTTCGCTAATTCAATAAATGACTCCTCTGCAATTACTCGATTTTCAAAAATTGCGAATAATTCTCTCCCACTTTGATAGCGTTTTACGGTGTTTTCATGAGCAAATTGCAGT
>JALHUM010000076.1 GCA_022865905.1 Anaerolineales bacterium
GGCATGCCACAGGACTTGTGACCAATCCTTTGAGGTTTTGTTCGTCTGCGGAGGCCGTGATATCAACATCATCAAACCTTGAAATGTAGATTCCTGCCGGGACGGTCGAGATCAATCTGTGTACGACAGTGGTAGCATCTCCCTCCCGGTCTGTGAAGTAAATGTCCTTATGGAGGAGTACTTGCCCGTTTTGGTTTTCTGTTCGTTCTTCTACTCGCAGAATAACGGGGGCATGATTGGCCGCGTCCGTTTGACTGGCAGGCTGAGCAGTCGGTGCAGGCGGCTGGGATGCATAGCAGGCTGTCAGCAGCAGGGCTAGCAGGATCCCACACACAAGGAGACGCAGGGAAAGTGATTTCATGGTTAATTTCCTTTCCGTAGAACGATTTTTCAAAAACTGGGAGGAAATATTATCGGTTGTATTCATGGGATCCTCTCCAGTGGTTTAATCACGGCACCTTGAGCGAGGTGATCATCATCCCGCTCAACGCGCTGGATTTTTCCGCTCAGGCTGTAACCGGTCTCGCAGTGGCCAGATACGCTGAAAATGAGCCCGAACTCCAAATCGCCGCGCGCGATGTTGGACGGCACGCTGTGCATTCTTGCGGATCAAGTAGCATGTTGGCAACTGAACTCAATCCAGTCCGTAATATAATCCACAGCCAGGCGCAGATTACCGACCTGGCAATGGTTCTGGGCTTGTTCCGCTCTGGTAAATAGCCGAGCAGTTAGCGAGCTGACATTCTTCAAGACCTCGATCTGTTGGTAAAAATGGCTCAGCGGGATGGCAAAGTCTTCAGTCCCAGCCATCAGGAGAACATCCTGTTTGACCAGCGGTGAGACATCCCGGGTAGTATAGGGCTTGCTCTTTTGGAAAACCTCATAAGATGAAGAAACCCCGAGCACCAGCATGGCCTGGTGCATGCCCCAGTCAAACAAGGGACTCTTATTCATGATACCTGCCAGGACGAGGTTGAAAACTCCGGAGGCCCCGGAATTAAGCAGGAATTTGAGTAATGGTGCGACAGGCTTGAGCCTTTCAAGCGTCGTGCCGATCCAATCGAAGAAAACATCGTAAGCGATCACTCGTTGTATGCGCGGTTCAAAAGCGGCGGCACGCAATGCAAGACAACCTCCCATGGAAATTCCCAGGAGAGTGACATTCTCCAATTTGAAGTAATCCAATATGGCCCCGACTGGTTTATGCCATTCATGGGTCAGGAACAACCCAAATTCATGGAGTGCTCCTCCCTGCCCTGGTCCTTCAAAGCAGATGACATTGTAGCCAGCCTCACGAATATGCAAGATCACTGGAAAGAACTCTTCAATGTAGCTGTCGTGACCACCATGAATGACAATCGTGCTCTTCGGCCGGTCATGGGTAAAATGGTAGGCAGGTAGCAGGCCATTGACATTGCCGTCCTTGTAAGGGATAGAAAGGCGGTCGCTTTCATTTATTTTATACTTTTCACATAATAAACTCAGAAACTTCTTGCGGGTCGGTACCTTGAACGGATCGTCCTGTCTCATAAAAAATTCGGCTGAACGGAAGTAATAAGCGGCATGCAGGTTTCGTTCCTCGGAGAGCGCTTTCTCAGCCAAAGCGAGAAATTCCCGACGATAGGACGAAAAATCCGAGAGTCGAGGCGCGATGCCTTGCAACTCCTCCAACGCACTTTTCCCCAGATAGTTGATCCAGCGATTCATCTGGAAGTTTATGGATGGTTCAGGGTGAAGATGATCGTCGTAACCGGTATGAAACTGGAATTTCTCTTGCATTTTTCACGCTCCTGTATTTTTAAAAATGAAGATGCTCAATTGTTAGAAAGCAAGCCGCCCAAAGACTTTTTCTTACCGAAAGCAAAGAGTACTGTTTTCCGGGAGTGAATTCCATCACTCCTTCTATAAATCTGCAAGTTATCAAAGACTTGTTTTTTGAACTGCTTGAACTTATTCGCATCCGTGCGAGCTACTCTATCAATATGCTCCTGCCAGCCAGCCCCCCACACCTGGCACCACCACTCTTCCTCGTCCGTCGAAACAAACTCTGCCGTTTCAGTAGCTATTTCGATGTCTTGGAAACCTCCCTCCCGCAATATCCTCTCAAGGCCTTTTGCGTTCTCTTTGCTGTAGACCGTACTTGCGCTTCCCATCTTTTGATCCGCGACATATGCCGGCAAGTACATTCGGAACTGTTCACCAAGCCAATCGAGATCCTCTTGCTTCGCCCAGGAACTGATTCCAACCCGCCCCCCAGCTCTTAACACCTGTGAAATTTCCGCCAGCATAGTATCCAGGCTGGTGAACTCTTGCCTCACAAAATCGAAGCAATAGTTCCATCCCACAAAACCACATAGCACTCGATCAAACAGGCCATTCATAAAACCTAGGTTCGTGGCATCCATCTGTGCCAGTGCTGTGTTTCTCAAGCTGCGCTTTTGTATCTCGAGAAGGGCGTGCTTGAACCAACCGAAGTTAATGTCAACCCCGATCCCCAGGCCATGTACACCTGCCTTCTCCAAAGCAGGAATCAGCACTGAACCCGCGCCGGTTCCGATGTCTAGCATAGTAGCCCCTTCAGGAATCTCTGCAAGATCCACCAATCGCGTTCCAAAGTACTGCCAATAGTTTGGGCTCTCAAGACCTGTCGCTCTGGCAAGTCGGCTGTATACAACCTTCACGTGACTCTACCTCCATGCCCAGGATGGTATACGATCACATTCGACGGCGAGATAAAAGATCAGAAGCTTTATCCGTACGATGGTAAAAGGCAGCTTAACGGCTTCGAGCTGAGCGGCGCCTATCGGACTTCATAATCATTCTCGCGCCAGATCTACAAATGCACCAATGCCTACCGGGCGCGGATGGCATCCGCTCCAGCGAGATGTTAGACGGCGATAATGCCTGCTCTTTTGAGTACTGACAGTGTGTCGGTTCAGGCTTAATGCCGATAAACAACCAAGATTCCTATGGCCGATAGACACTACCAATGATATTTTGCACCATCGTCAGCAATTCCTCATCGCTCATTTGACGCACAGTCGCATTGCTCACGGGGGTATGAATGACAATTTCTGGTTCAGCGTCAGGATCTATATAAAACCTTCTCATTGGTTTGAGGTGGTACAACCCATTTAGGGTTACGGGAAGCAAGTCAAGTGACGTCTGCCGTAGGATATGAACAAAGCCGAGCCTGAATTGATGAATTCTCCCATCTGGAGTTCTCACACCCTCCGGGAGGATTATCACGCTAGGGGCGGCATCACACTCACTCAGATGGAGATCGATTGCTCTTCTTCCATGCCCGGCTCTTCCGGGCTGGACAAAAATGGTTCCCACCCGGCTAAGGATTTGACCAAGCAGTGGCACCCTTTTCACGAACGCGTGCGCGATAACGCAGGCGCGTGGGAATACACCGATCAAAGAGAAACCAGCATAGAAGCCAGGGTAGTTCGAGACGATCACATATGCGTGGTCTGGATTGACGTTGTCATAACCTGAGACCTTCATTTCCTTCCCTACAATCGCGAAGAGGGACTTTACGAACCATTGTTTTAATGTCGGTATTCTCTCTTTATCAATATAGGAAATCAGAATCGCGAAAGGGAGCGTCACAAAGACGAACAAGTGTGTGACGATGTACATTGATAACGTGAAAACGATGATTCGAAGGACCTTAAGCACTACTACTTCCTTATCACGCCGCTTAACGGTGTGGTTCACCTGCTGCCGATTCTGGCTACACTACATGCCAGTAACGGCGCGTTGCACAAATGTCAATACAGCCATGATTAAAAACAGGATGATTGCTGGAATGCTCCATCCGCGCCCGGCATTTGCCGCCACGCCGAGCAGCCCGCCGGTACCCGCGAAGAACAATACGACATAGCTGATTACCATCCATCTTACATTGCGGAAGTCAACCTTTAGAATGTAATCCAGCAACGCCTCCACGACTAACCATGCCAACATACAACCAATTTGGATATAGTACAGAGCGGGTCGTCCCAGTTGTGGGGCTTTCAGGAGTAGAAATATCAAAGGGACTGCCAAAAGAAATTCGAAATAGCCAATCCAATGTCCGTACAGAGGCTGGCCTAGAAGCCTGAAAATGAAAACAAGTATGGCCGAAACATAGAATGTGACGGCTACAACAGCACCCAGCAGATTCGTTTTTTCCAGCATTTGGTATCTCCCTTCAGAAGAGTTGGCATGCACCGGGCAGAGTCTAAGGTCTGGCCAACTTTTTGGCTTCATCGAGTAGTCTATCCAGGTCTTGACGGCTGAAGTAATGCCCCCTCAGGAAGACACTCTCGATCTGTTGTGTGTTGCTGATGTCTTCCAGCGGATTGCCCCGGACCAGAACCAAAGAAGCCGTCTTTCCCTCGCTGACGCTGCCGAGGCGTTCCCCAAGGCCCATGAACTGTGCCGGGACGATCGTTGCACTGCGTAATATGTCCACAGCCGGTATACCAGCCTGCTGCCAGATCACCATTTCCTCATGGACAGAATAGCCAGGGAAAATACCGGGAAACATTAGGTCAGTACCCACCATCAGCGGTACTCCGGCCTTGTTCAACTCGCTGACCATTTGTGCCCAGTTCTTCCAGATATAATCCGACAGGTCGTTTTGTTGGCCCCATTGGGACTGCCAGATGTCCATAACCATTTGGGAAATGTATTCCCTGCGCGGAAAGTTTCCGGTCTGGAAGGCTTTCTGATCTGTTCCGACTTTGAATGTGATAATGGTCGGACAGATGGTCATACCGCTCGCACGAATCCGCTGGTATACACCCTGCAATTCTTCCGGGTTGACTTCGCCAAGACGTTGAAAATAGCTCGCGTCCGATCCCATGCCAGCGTAATGGAGGTTAACAGGCTCCCCCAGCAGTTTGGCGATGACTTTCTCGAAGCCAAAGAAATGCTCGCTACTTCGCAAGCCAGCCGTGGCAGCATCTTCGAGGTAGACCGTGTCCGGGATGTGTCCGACGACCATGAGCCCTTGTTTCTGGGCCTCTTCCCGGATCGCTAGAAATACATCCTTGTCGAGGCGGCTGTAAACCTTGATCATGTCCACGCCAGCTTCTGCCTGCTTGCGTACCTCTACCCGGCCTTCCTCAGGCGTCTTAATGCCCACCGAGATTGACGGAATCAAGGGCGGATTTCCGTCCAGGATCGCGCCTGTGGCGATCATTTCCGGTCCCAGGATTTCACCCCGGTTCAATTCATCCTGCAGAGGGAGAATATAATCATTTGGCATTCCCATGTTTCGAACGAGCAGGACTCCATTCGCGATCATCAAGCGCCCGAATACAGGCGCATCAAAGTAGTGGACATGTGCGTCGACGAGACCGGGCATCAGGGTGAGCCCGTGACCATTGATGATCTCTGCACTTTCCGGGATGCCAACTTTTCCCTGCGCGCCGATCTTGTCGATCCGATCTTCCATGATGATGACTGTCTGCTCGGGAATAGTAATTCCATTCTTTACATCAACAATCGCCACATCTTTGATGGCAAATATTCTCATTGTGGGCTCCTCTACGTGTGACTTCCTATAGAGATTTTGTGAGTTGATTGGTGTTTACGGTGAATATCCAATCCGTTTTTCGCTGTCCTCAAATTCCATGGTGATGTGATGAAATCAGATGAGGCCATTGCACTCCTTGCGGTGGAACAACTATTTGAAATTCGAGAAAATGCCAAGGAAGATGGGGATATCCATCCCGGCATGGAACAAGATCGAGCCCCACACGCGGTCTGTTTTTTGCATGATAGATCCCCAGACCAGCGTAAGCGGGAAAAGAATGGCAAGAAACAAAACCATAGTACACTCGACATGCTCACCAGCGCCTTCCTAAAACTCCTCCCGGTTGAACCGCCACAGGCCGATCAGGACGAACAGGATGCACTCGACCACCACAGCCACTATGGGAATGTACGAATAGATTGGCTGGCCTGAAAGCAAGGCAGGTACGACTGCCTCCGTCTCGTTGTTGAGCGGGACGACCAGGGTCCATGGCAGAACATGGCGCAGTACCGACAGCAAGCCGATCAGGTATTGCTGCATGAACAGGAACGCCAGACCGATGCCGATGACCGGGCCGCGGCTGTTGAAAAAAGCACCCAGCATGAGCGTCAGGGTCAAGTAGAAGAGATGGTTGAGAAAGATGACACCCAGCGCCGCCAGGAACGATAACGGATCCAGCCCGGCTTTCGTGCGGATAAAGAAGAGCACGTAGGCGACCACCCCAGGCAGCACCACCATGGTTACCAGCACTCCCAGGCTGTTGGCAACTACCTTGGAGAGGATGAATGCTGGTCGGGCGGCTGGTTTGGACAGCACCCAGGCAGCCGTGCCATCTTTCTTCTCGCCCACCAAGACGCCCTGCATGATGATGACCACCGCAACGGCCGGGAATATGCCGGCGAAAACGGCGTAGATCATCAGGCCATCCTCGAGATTGAAGTCTGGTGCACCAAATAACATAGTACTCAGCATGAACCCGATCATCCCCACCCAGATCAGGCTCTGGATCCACCACATCCTGGTCTTCCACCAACGGGCAAACTCGTTATCGATCAGGTTGCTCAATCCTCGGCGCCAGCCGCGTTCACTGACCATTTCGAAATCGCTATATCCGGACATCCTGGCCTCCTTCGATGACCTGCATGAAGACATCTTCCAGCTCGTACTGCTTGCGGCGGAACTCGGTCACCACCACCGGACCGTTGACCAGCAGCTTGAGCAGCTGCGCCTCAGCCGCCTGTGGGTCGGTCACGCTGACCTGCCAGGTGCTCTCGTCACCGTGCTGGCCGGTCTTGATCCCGCCGACCCACGGCTGGGACTGAACCTGTTTGAGAGTCCAATCCGCCTCGCCTTTCAGATGGACGATATAGACCACACCCTCGCTGCCAGCCAACAGCTCTTCGATCGGACCCTTGGCTACCAGCGCCCCTTTATCCAGGATGACCACCGTGTCGCTTACGCGCTGGACGTCGTCTAGTATGTGGGTGGAGTAGAACACAGTGGTGTACTTCCGCAGCTTGGACATCACCTCCAGCACATCCCGCCGCCCGAGCGGGTCGAGCGAGGCGGCCGGTTCGTCCAGGATGAGCAGGTCAGGATAGTTCACCTGAGCCTGGGCAATCCCCAGTCGCTGTCTTTCGCCGCCCGAGAAGGTCCTCAGCGGGCGATCCGCTTTTTCAGCCAGGTCCACCAGTTGGAGCATCTCGTCCACCCGCGCCTCGATGGCCTTTTCAGGTCCCTTGAAGAAGAATTTGGCCGTGAAGCGCAGGGTCTGGCGGGCGGTCATGTACTCGTAGAAATGCGGCTCCTGCGGCAGGTAACCGACGCGGGCGCGGATGTCCACGCTCTGATTTACAATGTCCATACCGAATACGGAAGCGCTGCCGGCTGTGGGGCGGATCAGCCCAAGCAGCAGCTTGATCGTGGTGGTTTTCCCCGCACCGTTAGGCCCCAGGAACCCAAAGATGGAATTATGCTGCACCTGCAGGTCCAGCGATTTGAGCGCCTGAACACCTTTGTATGTCTTGGTCAGACCGTGCGTCTCGATGACAGGGGGTGTGGAATTTTTCATAAATTAGGCTCCTCTCAATGTAGAATTCATTCTCAAGCTCTTCCATGCCTGGAATTCTCACGCGGAACAACCTAGGAGAAATTCGAGAAAATGCCAAGGAAGATGGGGATATCCATCCCAGCATGGAACAAGATCGAGCCCCAGACGCTGTCTGTTTTTTGCATGACATATCCCCAGGCCAGCGCCAGCGGGAAAACGATGGCCAGGAAGATGGCATTACTTGCAGTGTAGGTTACGGACCCGTGCATCAGGGTGAATACAAAGGCGATCAGGAAAATCGAAATGAAATTCCCGAAGAATGGTTGCAGCTTGCGCAGGAACAATCCCCGGAACCAGAGTTCTTCCAATGTGCCGTTAGCCAGAGCAGAGATCAATAACCAGGGGATCCAGGGGATGATCCTGTCCAGGCTCAGGTCTTTGGCGTTGAACAGGTTTGCTATGGGAATGGAGCCAGCAGCAGCGAGAATGAAAGTGACCGATCCGATGATCAGTCCCAGTTTCAACTTGCCTTTCTGGATGTAGATCGAGCTCAGGCTGCCACCCGACAAAAAGGTAAAGGTGATGATCGCGCTTACGACAATGAAGCATTCATTCAGCTTTATGAATGCAAAGCCGGCCGGAGAGTTGCCATCGATATTCAGGTAATATACCCCATAGACGCCAAAAACCAGGTCCAGGGAAACAACGACGGACATGGTAAACAAGGCAAACAAGATTTGCCAGTACTTTTCAAAGCGCTTACTCCTGCGAACCAGTAATGCCGCCACCAGGAGAATGACACTCGTTCCGATCTTGGCCAGGTAATCTTCGACCTTGTTGTGAAGCAAAGGCCCCGACCCCCATGGGTTGAAAACGATCATAATATATGATCCAATGGCAGTGAACAGCAAGGCCAGAACGATCCGTTCCCCCCATTCTCTTGCCGCGAGTCGATTACTTTTCATGGTTATTCTCCTAATGCTTGCATTGAATTGACAGTTGTCTTGTGTTGATTACGATAGCAGGAGTATTCCCAGGGCATACGGCAATATAACCAGCAATGCGAGCAAGGGATGCCCTCGCCGGGTTGTGTTGCGACTGTCCCAACTAAAAAGATAAATGGCCAGTCCAAATGCCAAAACTCCGCTGATGAAAAGGATTATGACAGAGCCCCAGGGGGAGAAATCAGCCACTTTTCCCATCGCTAGTCCATTGAAGGCGTTCATAGCCTGGGTGGCTGGCAGAAGCTGTGCGATCTTTCCAGCAATATCAGGCAACATCTTATTTGGAATCATCAGGCCGCCCAACAACATAGATGGGACGAAAATAAGCTGTGACCATAGCACCGTCATGCGTGAACTGGGGGAGACCACTCCGATCAGGACGCTCAATCCCGCACAAGCAAACGCCATTGCCACAAAGATGATGGCATAGTTGAGCCAGTTTACGGGCAAGGGAGCGTCAAAGAGCAAAGGCGCAGTGGCTGTAATGAGCACTGACACGATCGCCAGATGCAGAACGGTCGTCAAGGCTGGGATGCTCAGGATCGAGATGGAGGGGATGCCGTTGATCTTATAGCTGCGGAACACGCCATTTTCACGAGCATTGACCAGCGGATCCGGTATCCCCAGCAACGTTGCCGACAAGATACCGAATACAACCATCGCCGGGATGATGTCTTCCCGGAAGGGCGGGTTGATCTCGGCCATGACGAATCCCATCATCAAGTAAAAACCCAAAGGGAAAAGATAGTTCATCAATAGAGACGTTTTGTTACGGATACCTGTTCGAAACTCAAAAGTGAAGTGATGGATGAAAGCGTTCATTGGGGTACTCCCGTTTTGGTGATTTCAATGAAACGATCTTCCAGGGACGGCCGCTCCACGCGCAGGTCGATCAGCATATCCCTTTGAGCCTCAATGTGGGTGATAAGGGCCGAAAGCGTAGGTCCGATATCAGAGCTGAAGTAGACGTTGTAGTCATCTTTGAACGTGTGCTGGCTGACCGCTGAGAAGGGGATGTCAGAGACAGATAGACTGCCGTCTTGTGTTCGCACCGAAATCTTTGTCAGGCCAGCTCCGGTGGCCGTTATCTCCATTGGCGTGCCGATGCTCACGATCCTGCCTTGCAACAGGATGGCCACCCGGTCTGACATCTGTTCCGCTTCGGCCATGTCATGGGTTGCAAGGATGACCGTGGTGCCGCTGGTTTGAAGTTCTCGCATCATGCTATGCAACTCGGCGCGGGTCGCTACGTCCAGTCCGGCGGTGGGTTCGTCAAGGAAGAGCACCTGGGGATTGTGCGCTACTGCTAAAGCTAATACCAGCCGACGTTGCTGTCCAGCAGAGAGTTCGTAGAACTGATCATTCCGTTTGTCGGCCAGACCCAGCCGTTCCAACAGGTCGAAGCGGGGAGCCACGTCGTGATAGGCACAGAAAAAGCTCATGGCTTCATCTGGTGTGATACTCTCTGGTAATCCCGCCGATTGTAGTTGAACGCCGATCAGATTTCGGAGTTTGCGAGGCTCTTTGGCGGGGTCAATACCTGCCACTCGCAAGGAGCCACCGTTCGGGGTGCGCAGTCCTTCGAGGCATTCCAGTGTGCTGGTCTTTCCAGCGCCATTAGGACCGAGCAGGCCAAAAATCTCGCCTTGCTTTACATCGAAACTGATACAGTTCACGGCAACAAAATCTGCATAAGTTTTGCGAAAATCTTTTATTTCGATTACCGGGTCACTCATGGCTTATTTTCTCCTTATCTTTTGTATTCGCTGGAAACAAATATTCATACGCGTTGATCTTTGTTCCAATTCGAAATATGCTTTTTGTGCAATATCTAACTAGAAAGAGTTTATTCCATCCAAAGGCTCCCGTCATCACCCATTTCAGGTGAAACACAAATCCCTGCCGAACTGGCAGGGATGGGAATTACCAACTCCCCCGCGAATAGTGTGGTTTACACCAGCAGCGCCAACTCCTTCGCCCACCTCCAGGACCACCGTTGGACTGCCCTGGCCGGTGCACTCGAAGAATAACTTACGCCCGCCAATGTCAACCATTCCGGAGGGCATGGGTGTCAGAGTAGGTCCCTGGGACGAAGAGATAGGTGTTGGTGTAGGTGGCTGGGACGTAGAGAATGGTGATGAGCAAGCCGTCATCATCGGGGCAAGTATGGTTCCACACACAATGAGACGCAAGGAAAGTTGTTTCATCGGCAACCTCCTTTTAGTAGCTCTGTTTTGAAAAGATCGTGAGGAATGGATAGTAGTTGTATTCATGGGATCACCACCATGTGGTTACTTACGGCGTCTTGAGCGATGCGATGATCATCTCGCCCACGCGCTGGACTTTGCCGCTCAAGCTGTAACCTTCCTGACAATAAATTGGATCGTTGTAACTGTAGATAAACCCAAACTCCAGATCCCCGCGCTGAATATTTGCTTCGGTTTCACTACCGTTATACCAAATGGAATTGACCTGCCCGGTTGGACATACAAGGTAGACACGTCTGACAGGTTGTCCAGCCACATCCAGAGTTCCTTGAGCGACAAACTCGCCTTGTCCAACTCCGGTCGGCCAGAGCCAGGCATCCTCACTAACTCTGCGAAAAGCCATGCGGATGCTGAAGTTTTCAACCCCCTTTTCTGGATAGAGTAATATCCGGTGGCCGTTCATGAGGGGATCGAAGGTGGTGGTCTCATCCACAATCCAATCTTCCGGGAGCATGATCGAGAAACCGTAGACTGCGTGGGTATATGTCCACCAACCCTGATAATCAGCGGGATCAATCGGGAGAGGGGTGGGGATTTCAGTCGGAGAGGAGGTTGATCCACTCTGACTGGCAGGACCACACTCCCTGCGGAAATAAGCCCACTCATCACATTCACTGCCATCAGGGAAGATGCAGCCGCCGCTCTGACTGCCATCCGCGGCGGTGCGGATTTCCAGTTTGTTTCCTTGTTCCTCGCAATAGACCGATGCAGGGTTTGGCATATTTGCCAGTGGCGTATCCGTCGAAACGGGAGCAGGCGTCGGCTGGGTCCGAGGCGTTGTGCAGGAAGTCAGCACTATCAGAGCGAATGCGATGAAGTTTGTCCACTTATTTGTTGTGTTCATATAATACTCCTTGGAAGCAAGATCGGGTGCTCAGTCAGAGGTGGATGTTCTACCCAAGGATTAGATTAAACCATTTGAGCCATCTTGTCATCACCTAAATTAGGGGAAACAAAAATCCCCGCCAAACCGGCGGGGATGAATATTCGCCAAACAGGTGATGTTTTATACCAGCAGATCCAACTCCATCGCCCGCCTGACCGCTGCGCTGCGCCCATGAACTCCCAATTTGCCGTAGATGTTCTTGATATGCGTTCGCACGGTGTTGGCTGACACTACCAAAAGATTGGCGATCTCTGGCGTGGAGAGATAGCTGTTCAATTGCTGCAGCACTTCCAGCTCGCGCTCGCTCAACGGCTCGATCAGCGCCTCAGTGACGAGGGCAGGTTCTGGCTTGTGCTTGCGGCGGGATTCGAAGGCTGCCAACAGCCGTGAAACGAATGCCGGGGCAATGGATCTCGCCTGGGCCAGCCGGAGCAATTTTTCCATCGCTGCCCCCTCACGCACAAAAGCAGTCACCTCGTTTTCGGATTCTGCCAGTTCGAGCGCCTGCTTTAATGAGTTCAAGGCAGCGACATGGTCCTTTTGTTGGAAATACGCCAGGGCTTTCAGGATAAACAGCCATGTATTTCGATAATGTCCATACTTGCCGGCATTTGCCTGCTCACGCTCCAACAGCACCAGCGCGTCGATCGACTGGCTTTGCTTAATTAGAACACGCGCAGTTAAAAGCGGTGAAGACTTTAGAACGGTCTCCTGTTTGCGGGCTGCTTCCTGTTGGATCTCCACCGCATTCTGCGGATCGGAATCCAGATATATTTGCAGCTCCACATAATCAAGCGTCCGTAAATGCCAGGGTGGTCCCTTTTGGGCGATCTTCCGGGAGTCTTGGATTATCTTCCTGGCCTCCTCCACCTGATTGGTAAAGGCCAGAGCATAGACCAGGTATTGGGAGCACATCATTATGGTATCCACCTGTCCCCACACCTCGCTCAACGCCATTCCTATACGGGCGATTTGGAGGGCTTTCTCAAATTCTCCCGCTTCCAACCAGACACGGGACAATAATGCATAGACGCTGGCGGCTGTTGTCAGGGGGCGGGCGTTACGTCGCTGATACAACTCTGCAATCTCGATCACCTCTGCACAGACTATCTGTGCCTGATGAGATTTTCCCAATAAAATATAGGCATAAGCCAGCCCTGATGCCGCTTGCATAACCACATGCGACTGTCCAGCCTGTTGCGCCAGCAGAAGTGCCTGCTCCAACACGTCCGCCGCGCGCGGGTCATCAGCATTCTGGATCAAAGCATTTCCAAGGGTGGTCAGGTTCAAGGCCCGTACCGCGGTCTCTTCCGCCGGTAAAAGCCTGGCCGCTTTCTCGGCAAAAGCCACTGCTTCTTCGGATTCGTCACCATTCGTCCAGGCCAGGTACGCCCGCACCGCGGCAATATGACCCAACATCTTTTCGCGCTTGTCACTGGACAGCCCTTCCATATGCTGTTCCGCCAGAGATAAGATCAGTCCGGCTCTTTGATTCTGGGCTGTGTAAGCCAACCCCCAGGCAAGCGCCACCTCCAGCCAGGGCAGGGAGGCGCGATGTTCACGCGGGATCGAATCGATTTGTGTCATGATTGGGACAATTTCGGCATGTTCCACCAATGCCAGGACATTATCCGAGACGATCTGCGCCACCAACTCCATATCCCCTGCAACCAGGCCGTGATGCAACGCCTCGGGCAGCATCTCCTGCGCTTCGTACCAATGGCTGGCCCGGTGATGGAGCTCTTTCGAAAGCCCGGGATGGGTCCGTTCCAGCATCAGCTTGAGCAAATCCGAAAAAAGATGATGATAGCGATACCAGCCGCGTTCCTCGTCGAGCGGTACCAGGAACAGGTTAGCCCGCTCCAGGGTGTCGAGCATGCCCCGCGCGGTGCCGCCCGTTTCGGCCACGGCATCACACAACGGGGCCGAGAGCCGTTCCAGCACCGATGTTTTGAGCAAGAATTCCCGTACTTCTGGCGATTGGAAGTTGAGAACCTGTTCGAGCAGGTAATCGAAGACAAAACGATGGCTGCCCGTAAACGCAGCTATGAACGCCGCCACATCCTCGCGCCCGCGCATGGAAATCGCCGCCATTTGCAGCCCGGCAATCCAGCCCTCGGTACGCTCGTTTAGCACAGCCACATCCGCCTCTGTCAACTGCACCCCGGCGGCCTTCTTCAGAAAGGCGGCAGCCTCCTGAGCGGAAAAACGCAGGTGCTCCATGCGCACTTCAACTAGTTGACCGGCCACGCGCATGCGCGCCAGCTCCAGCGGCGGGTCGGAACGGGTCAAAATAACAAGGTGCAGGCGCGGGGGCACGTGCTCGATCAAATATTCCAGCGCGGTATGTACTTCTATGTTTTGGATGAGATGATAATCATCCAGGATGAGCATCGCCTCACGCTTGAGAGGCATTAACCCCCGGATGAAATCCGCCAGAACATGCTCCACCTGAGCCTGGCCCCCGAGTCCCGGTGGGATCGCGGCTATGTCAATGACCAGACCCCCTTCCTCCAGGCATGCCACCGTGTAATCCAGGAAGCGCCCCGGGTCGTTATCGGCGTCATCGAGCGACAGCCAGCCGATGGCCGCCCCCTTTTTATGCGCCGATTGCGCCCAGGTGCTGACCAGCGTTGTCTTGCCAGCCCCTGCCGGAGCAGAGACCAGGGTCAAGCGGTGGGTCAGCGCCTCGTCCAGTTCTTCCAGCAACTGCGGGCGCGCCACAAACCCGGCCGGTTCGGGTGGCAGGTAGAACTTGGTGGGCAGCAGGGCAGCCACAGTTTAATTATACACACAAGACCCCCACTTTCCCAAGCTAATCAGATGTATTGGTCAGGATGCAGCCTTTATTACTGCCGCGGGACAGGATTCATGGATACCAACCGTAGTCCCAGATCGCGGATTTTTAATAATACGCCGAACAATTCCGCCTGGTCGTGCGCCACGCCGGTAAGCAGGGTTCCCTCATCATCGGCGGTCAGCGTAAAAGGCGTAAAATAGGCCGACCACTTCATGTCCAAAACATCCCGCAATCGGATTTCGTAGGTAGTTTCCTCAGGCATAGCGGCCGCCTTTATCTTTCCGGTGAACATTCTCCCGCCAATTCCAGCGGCAGGGTGATGGTGAGTGTGCACTGGTCGTTGCCCTTCAGCAGAGTTTCGACATGTTCAATATTGACCGGCTGGCCCAAAATCCCCTCCCACAGCCGCCGGTACCAACCCGCCCCGCAAAAGCAGAAGGTCGGGGAAAGTTTGGCGGGGATTTCATCGAGAAAAGGGTGAACAAACGAGCAATGACAGTAGGCTTTGCGGCGTTCGACCGGCGTGGTCGCGTTTTCATAGCCTTCGGGATTGAATGGATTCTTGCGCATGTAGAGTACATTGCCACGTCGCACCGGTTTTTCATACCAGAAATGATCGCGATACATCTCGTGCAGGATGTCATCGAAAACGCCCTGCTTGTAGATGAGGCGCAGGTGGTCGATGCGTTCCTGCGGGAAAACATGGGCGCAATGCAAAACCACCTGGCACTTTTTCTCGTTGTCATCTGTCAAGGCATCCAGGCGCGCGATGGCGCCCTGGATCCAGGCTGTGTACTCAGCGAAGGATGACTTGGGGGTGATGGTTCCGATGCCTTGCATCAATTGCTGGCGGGCTTTCGCCCCCAGAACTTTTTCGGCACCTTCGGCGAACAGGCGATCCCATTCGTGCAGGATGACTTGCACCTCGGTAATGTTATTCTGCGGCTCGGCGGGATCCAACACCCGATAGATTTCGCGCCGGAACAGAGAGGTTGTCCAGGCGTGCGCGTCGAGATAGTCATAGATCTTCATAACGCTCTCGCGGATAGTCTGGTGCGGGCCATGATGGAACATGGTCAGCGCCGGGGCAGCTTCGAGCGAGCGGGTGTGGACCTCGTCCGTTTCCACGGGGAGTGTCACCGGGTAGGCGGCTTCGATGAGAAATCCTTCCTTCACCGCCCCGCCATGAAAGATGACCAGCGGATGGTTTTTATCCGCCGCTTCGCCGCAGATGGCATCCCCGCAGGCTTTTTGCAAGTGGTCAAAGAGCGGCGGAATCTGGTCGCGGGTATCAATGCGGGTTTTGATGAAGGCAATCTGGGCCGGTTCGAGTTTCTTGTAAATAATTGGGGAGTCGACCATTTCAAATTTCTCCACAAAAGATGAGCGCCATTACGCCACCGGTCGCCACGAGGGCGAAACCCACAAAACCGAGAAACAAACTGATTGGGAGCAACTGAACTACCATGAGCAAAGGAATGCTCATCCCGGCAAAGATCAATCCCACCGAAACGACCATGCAGCGGCGCGGTATGAGTTTTTCTATGAAATCATCGCGTTTTTTGATAAAGGCGATGCGTGCGAGCGCAGGTTTGTAAGCTTGTGTCAGCGTAGCCATATTCACCTCCAAACCGAATGCAGGTTACGCTCTTAGAATAACCGCGATTGGGGGAGAAATCATCACCCAATCTTGGTGATTGTTATTGTCGTTTTCTGTGGGGCTTATAGGTTGGAAATCAACTCATATATATGCCAGGTTGCCCTGCTCGTGTGCAAGCATCCTCTGCTGATCCAACGCATAGATTTCCTGATTGCGCCGGACAAATTCCCGCTGCTTAACGGATAAAAACTGCACGTGGCGCTCATTGCGTGTGGCAGCTTCTTCCATACTGAACATGATGACTAGATATAATAGAATTCGCCGGATTTTCCGGCGAATTCTAGTGCCCCCAAGCAGACTCGAATCGCTGTTGTTGGCTTGAGAGGATCACATCCCGGATCATAAAATAGCCAGGTACCTATACAGGCATGTTACAAAATGACGGTTAAGAATATACTACATACCGCCTTTTTGTAGTATGTGGTATTCAGGTGGGCCCGGCTGGATTCGAACCAGCGACCAAGCGATTATGAGTCGCCTGCTCTAACCGCTGAGCTACGGGCCCTTACATGTCAAGTGCTCTGGTATCATGTGTCACACGGCCGGGCACAGGAAC
>JALHUM010000077.1 GCA_022865905.1 Anaerolineales bacterium
GGGCAGGCCCTCGATATCGCCGACGGTGCCGCCGATTTCGCACAGCATGAAGTCCACCTCATCATCGCCGATGCGGAGGAAGTCCTTGATCTCGTTGGTGACGTGGGGAATGACCTGGATCGTGCCGCCCAGGTAGTCGCCGCGTCGCTCTTTGGCGATCACCTCGGCGTACACCTGGCCGGTCGTCACGTTACAGACCCGGTTAAGGCGGATATCAATGAATCGTTCGTAATGACCCAGATCCAGGTCCGTTTCCGCGCCGTCGTCTAGAACGAACACCTCTCCGTGCTGGTAGGGACTCATCGTCCCCGGATCCACGTTGATGTAGGGATCGAGTTTCTGCACGGCAACGCTGAAACCGCGTTCCTTCAGCAACAAGCCAACCGCCGCGGCGGTCACGCCCTTACCGACCGAGGATACGACGCCGCCGGTGAAGAAGAGGTATTTTGTAGGCATATGATCTCCAAAGTTTGACTTCATCCATCCCCTCCCGCCTTTGGCACTCTCCCCTTCCCTCTCCCGTGGGAGAGGGAAGGGGAAGATTGGGGTGGAGTAGGGAAGGGTCGTGATACAAAGTCAGTGGGGAGGGCAGTTGCGCCCTCCCCACCGGGGTTGACATTTTCTAACAAAAGGGGTTTTGGAATGCGTATGTTCATCCGACCAGCTTGACCAGGTCTTCGGCGGCGCGGCGCATTTCGAATAAGATGAGGCCCAGCTTGGCCTCCTGACGCACCAGGGTGGTGAGCACGGCTTCCTGTCCGACCGAAGTGAGCACAATGGAACCTTCGTTGCCGCGGATATAGACTTGTTCCAATCCGCCGCGGCCCAATTCACTGGCGATACGCTCGCCCAGGCTCAACATGGCAGCGGACATGGCAGAGACGCGGTCCTCTTCGACTTCAGCGGGCAGGGCCGAGGCCATGATCAGCCCGTCTACAGAGACGATGGCGGAGGCTTCGATTTCTGGCGCAGCAGCTTGCATTGCGCGCAATCGGTGGACCATCAGTTCGCTGCGGGATACGCTCATAATCGCCTCTCAGGGAATGCTCTAGTTGAGTTTACCATATTAATAAATTTCATGAGGCGAAAATCGGCAGGTCCGTTTTGGCATGTTACTTGTCTTTTCTCTGCAGGATGCGCCAAAGAATGCGTCGCAATATGTTTCCCAGCAATCCACCGACGAGAGCCACAAAGACCAGGCCGCCAAAGAACGCGACGCACATCGCCTGGGGCAAGATGTTGGCAGGGATGGATTGTTGTGCGCTGGACCTTTGGAGGGACAGGAAAACGATCACCCAGGCGACCAGGCACAGGATGATGACCAGGAATGTGCTGATGCCAGCCAACCGGCCCAGGCAGGAACGGCGCAAGGCTGGTTCAAGCCGTTCAGCCTCTTTGAATGCGCCAAGTTTCCGCAAACGGTTGAAAAGGTTATGCATAGGTTTGATTCTGGGCAATTTTACATCAAAAAGTTGACCCTTGCCTGCCTTCGTGTTAGACTCAACTTTTGCAAACCCACCAACCCGAAAGGAGCCTGCCATGAAAAATCGTCCTGGGTGTCTAACCGGCTTGCTGGAATTGTTCCTCCTGGATAAGTTATTCGACTGGCTTCAAAGAAGGTTCGGTTTCGGGCGCGGTTGCTCGTGTACGGGGATCGGGTGTGGTTTCATCCTGCTGGTGCTTTTACTCATTTTTGCTTGTTCGATCCTTACGAACACCAACTGGATTCATCTGTTTTGATCTGATATGTCCCGTTCGGCTGTGCGCCTCTTGTTGGTTTTCCTGGCTTTTCTGGCATGGTCGCTGTGGGCGGAACCTGCATCGGCGCAGGTGCCCAGCTCGCAAGTCTCGATCCGCTCGCCGCAGGCGGGGGAGGCGCTGCAAGGTCAGGTGACGATCACCGGCAACAGCGATGTCGCCGGTTTCGTCTCGGTGGAGGTCTCCTTTTCTTACGCCAATGACCCGACCGGCACCTCGTTCCTGATCGCTGCGAGCAGCCAGCCAGTGGCGCAAGGGGCGCTGGCTGTTTGGGATACTACGACCGTCACTGACGGCCTGTACACCTTGCGGCTGCGCGTCAAGCTCGGCGATGGCAGCTATATTGACGCCATCGTCCCGGACTTGCGCGTGCGCAATTACACCCCGGTCGAGACTTCCACGCCGACGGCTGCGCCGGTCCATGCCACGCCCGTCCCGAACGTCATCGCCACGGTAACTCCCTACCCGACGCCGACCGCGTTGCCGTCCAACCCGGCTGCCTTGTCGCCTTCCAGAATTTATGCCAGTCTGGGTTACGGCGCATTGATTGTCGCGGCTCTCTTTCTCCTCTTTGGCCTTTACGCCCGTCTGCGCGGCCACTGACCACTGATTACTGATGACTGAACACTCTTTTCTCATCGTCGGCCTCGGCAACCCCGGCCGGGAATACCGCGAGAATCGCCATAATATCGGCTCCATGCTCATTGACCGCCTGGCTGTAAAACTAAACGTGCGTTTTACCCGTCTGCAATCAAAGGCGCTGGTGGCAAGCGCGGTGTATAACGAACGTAAGATCATCCTTGCCAAGCCGCAGACCTTCATGAACCTGTCCGGCCAATCGGTGCAGGGACTCGTCCGCTTCTATAAACTTCCCTTGACTAATTTCCTCATCGCTCACGATGATCTCGACCTGCCGCCCGGCACAATCCGCATTCGGCCCGACGGCGGCTCGGCCGGGCAGAAGGGGATGGAATCCATCATCGAGCGCCTCGGCACGGACGAATTTCCGCGCTTGCGCCTGGGCATCGGCCGTCCGCCTGGCCGGATGGAAGCGCCGGATTACGTCTTGCAGGATTTCTCGGCTGGCGAAATGACGGGTATCTCCGAGATGCTCAACCGTGCCGTGGATGCCGCGCTGACGTGGGTTATAGATGGCTTGAATTCGGCGATGAATAAATACAACGGTAGTTCCGAGTAATCAGGATCGAGAAATGAGTGAAGGCAACCCCTGATCTGTTATGAATTGCCCTATCTGTTCCTGGTCTTCAGACAACCTCGATTACTTGTTCGTCACCGAGACGCAGCATTGGCGAATCTGCCTTGCGCCAAACCAGAGTCTAATAGGAAGGTGTGTGATCCACCTGAAAAGGCACGCTGGCGATCTGGCTGATCTAACTCAGGCTGAAATTATCGAATTATTCCGCCTTGTGAAAAACTTCGAAGATGCCTTGCGTCATGACTTCGACGCCACGATGTTCAATTGGTCATGCTACATGAACAACGCCTATGAAGAAACTCCTCCGAATCCCCATGTTCATTGGTGGGCAGTTCCTCGCTATGACCATATCGTCGAGTTTGATGGCCGGACATTCGAGGATCCAAACTTCGGAAATCCATACGATCACGGGCGTTGGTTTGCACCACCTCATGAATTGCGTCATAACATCGCGAATAGGATCAAGGCAAATTTTGTTCTTCTCGGAAATTAATTGGTTTCGATAACCTGCATGGAATTTCTTCTCAACCAAATCCGCTCTCTTCCTGCTTATCAATGCCTGCTGGCGGATCTGAACTCTGGCAAACTCCTGCCCGGCCTGGCCCTGCCGCGCGCCGCGCGGCTGCCTGTCCTGACCGCCCTGAACGCTGACTTGGGGCAGCCGGTCATCCTGGTCACCGACCGCGCCGACCATGCTCTTGCCCTGCACGACGAACTGGCTTTCTGGTCGCCAGATACACCGCGTTACATCTTCTCGGAACCCACTCCGCTGTTCTACGAAGACGCCGCCTGGGGCACCACCACCCGCCGCGAACGCCTGCAAGCGTTGACCGCGCTGGCGGCCTATCACCTGCCGTATACCAAAAAGCCGTCCACGCCACCAATCGTCATTGCTTCAGCGCGCGCCTTGATGACGCGCACCCTGCCGCGGCGTGACTTTCTCAAGGCCAGCAAATTACTCAAAATGGGACAAAGCATCCCGCCGCAGACCTTGCTGGAAACCTGGGTCAGCATTGGCTACCAACCGGCGGATACCGTCCTCGAACCCGGACAGTTCTCGCATCGCGGCGGCATCTTCGACCTCTGGCCTCCCAGTGAGCCGCACCCCGTCCGCCTGGATTTCTTCGGCGACGAGATCGAGACCCTCCGCCGTTTCGATGCTGGTTCACAGCGCACGGTCGAGAAACTGGATTCTATTCTCGTCACGCCTGCGCGGGAGTTCATAGTGAGCAGTGACCAGCCTGCCCTAAGCCCTGTCGAAGGGTTATCAGTGAGCAGTGATCAGTTCACCGAGTTTCACATTCCACTTTTGCATCCATTTCCAGCTAGCTTGCTCGACTATCTCCCGCCAAAGGCACTCGTGTTGGTGGATGATCTGGGCATCCTGGAAAGCGCGGTTTCCGAATTCGAAGAACAGGCTGTCGAATTGCGCGCCGAATCCATCGCTGAAGGGACATTGGCCGAGGATTTCCCCGTGCCGAACCTGTCGTGGTCTGAATTGGCGGACAGCCTGCAAAGTCATGCTTGCCTGGAATTAGGGCATTCAACATCAGAGGAACTCCCCTTTCCCCCTGGGAGAGGGGCCGGGGATGAGGGCCTAGCCTCCGAATTCGGTCACATTGAGCGTTTCGGTGGTCAGCTCAGGCCATTCATCGAGTACCTTGGAAGAATTGTCGAGACTGGCAATTCGGTAGTCATCGTCTCGCGCCAATCCTCCCGCCTCGAAGAGCTGTGGGTTGAGCACAATCCACCATCAGCCAACAGCCATCCGCCATCCGCCATCAGCAATCCTCGATTCATCGAAGCGTCGCTCTCTGCCGGATTCCAACTAAAAGACGAATCTCTACTCTCTATTTATCTAATAACTGATTCCGAGATCTTTGGCTGGGAGCGGCCGCAGCCGCGCCAGCGTCCGCGTCCGCTGGCGGAGACGCCCGAGACGGCGTATGCTGACCTGCATCCCGGAAATTGGGTTGTGCACATGGATTACGGCATCGGGCGCTTTACCGGCCTGGTGCAGCGCAGCCTGGAGGGGCTGGCGCGCGAGTTCCTGCGCGTCGAATACCAGAACGGCGACCAGTTATTCGTGCCCATCCACCAGGCCGACCGGCTGATGCGTTACGTTGGCCCGGACGCTTCCCCGCCTCGTCCGGGTCACCTGGGTAGCCAGGAGTGGCCGGAGGCAAAGCGGCGGGTCAGGGAAGCGGTTCAGGCGGTGGCCGCGGAGTTGCTCAACCTGTACGCCCGGCGCCAGGTCGCGGCAGGATTCGCCTTTGACGAGGATAGCGTCTGGCAGTCAGAATTGGAATCCAGCTTCCCCTACGTCGAGACACCCGATCAAGTTCAGGCCCTGGTGGATATCAAACGGGATATGGAAACGCCCCGCCCGATGGATCGCCTGCTGTGCGGCGACGTGGGCTACGGCAAGACCGAGGTGGCCCTGCGGGCGGCTTTCAAGGCGGTAATGGGCGGCAAACAGGCGGCGGTGCTGGTCCCGACCACCGTACTTGCGCAGCAGCATTACGAGACCTTCCAGCAGCGGCTGGCGGCCTTCCCAGTCACAGTGGAGATGCTTTCCCGCTTCCGCACACCGCGCGAACAGAGCCAGGTTCTCTATGGATTGGCGCAGGGCGCGGTGGACATCATTATTGGCACCCACCGCTTGATCCAGCCGGACGTGACGTTCAAGGATCTTGGCCTGGTCATCATTGACGAGGAGCAGCGCTTTGGCGTGACGCACAAGGAACACCTGAAGAAGCTACGCACCGAAGTGGATGTGCTGACGCTGACTGCCACGCCCATTCCCCGTACCTTTTATATGGCGTTGACCGGTGTGCGCGACATTTCCAACCTGAACACGCCGCCTGAGGAGCGCCTGCCGATTGTCACCCACATCGGACCGTACTCGCCGCGCCTGGCGCGGCAGGCGATTTTGCGTGAACTAGAACGCGGCGGACAGGTGTTCTTTGTTCACAATCGTGTGCAAACCATTGATGCGATGAAAATGCACCTGGAAAAGCTCGTCCCCGAGGCACGCATCGCCATCGCCCATGGCCAGATGCCGGAGAATGAGCTGTCGGCGGTGATGCACCGCTTCACGGCTGGCGAAGTGGACGTGCTGCTCTCGACTTCCATCATTGAATCCGGCCTGGACATCCCCAACGCCAACACGTTGATCGTGGATCGCGGCGACGCCTTCGGCCTGGCGCAGCTCTACCAACTGCGCGGCCGCGTCGGACGTGGGGCAGTGCGCGCCTACGCTTACTTTTTCCGCCACCGGAAGCTGCGCCCCACTCCCGAAGGCCAGGAACGGCTGGAAGTCATCGCCGAGAACGCGCAGCTCGGCGCAGGCTATTCAATTGCCATGCGCGACCTGGAGATGCGCGGGGCGGGGGAATTGTTGGGAACGCGCCAGTCAGGGCATATAGCCGCGGTAGGATTTCACTTTTACACTCGTCTGCTTGCGGCCGCTGTCCGCTCGATCCGGCAAGTTGATGGTTCCGGGTTGAAAGTTGAAAGTGGAACCTTCAACCTTCAACCTTCAACCTTCGAACCTCTTGGCCTGCCAGTCAACGTGGATTTGCCTCTCGCGGCTGGCATCCCCGAGGATTACATCCCTGACCAGAACTTGCGCCTACGCCTCTACCGCCGCCTGGCCGACCTGTCCGACGAGGCTGCCCTGGAAGCCCTGGCTGCTGAATTCAGCGACCGTTTTGGCCCACTTCCAGAGATGGTGACCAACCTGTTCTACCAGATGCGGGTCAAGATGCGCGCCGAGAAGGCCGGGCTGGTCTCGGTTGGCATCGAGAGCGGGCAGATCGTGCTGCACTACCCTGCGCCCCCAGAGGGCATAGAGCTGAAGAGGTTACCTGATATGGAGCCGGGAGTGCGCGGCGGGAAGAATGCATATTGGTGCATGTTTGGGAGGGACGCGGATTGGCAGGAGAGGTTGCTAGAAACACTACTTGCTCTATCGGGGGTCTCATAATCGCTCCGTAGGAGGCTTAACCCCCGATAGAGTGTTGGGAGGATAAATGCCAGTCAAGTTAAATTTCAATCCCGATTTTCTCACCTTCGTGACAACCAATGGCGTCAATCCTTTTCATCTCTTCCAGCACGACTCTGCCAAACATGTGATTGTGGATAGTTTTCATTTCCTCCGCACCCGCAGACGGATGAACTTGTACGTTTTTATTGTCATGCCCAATCACATTCACTTTATCGCCCGCTTCGTAAAAGATTACGCACTCGTTGATATTATGCGGGATTTCAAACGTCACACGGCGCGGCAAATCATCCGCGAATTGCAGGCGAGAGAGAACGAGAAATCCCTGTCTCTCTTGCGACACGCAAACACCGATGCGAGGCAGGAATATAAAGTTTGGGAGGACAATTACGATGGGCGCGATGTCTTTTTTGCCGAATTTATTAAATATATGATGGATTACATTCACTTGAATCCCTGCCAAGCGCAATGGAAACTAGCCGAGAATCCCGAAGATTATCCGTGGTCGAGCGCAAGATTTTATATGGCTGAACAGCCTCCAATCATTCTATTAAATGATGTAAGAGAATTGTTTATCTAACGCTCACGGCGAGGCTAAGCTGCTTACGACAGGGTAAAGCTGCTTACGACGGGGCTAAACCCCGTCGAGAGCAAGAGGAGCAATGCACTGCGGTAAGAACGCTTATTCATCTCTTCGGATATAATACCTTCAAACGAAACCCTTTGGGTTCCTTCGTGACCTTCGTGTTTATCAACCAGGAGATTTCCATGTCCGAAAGCAAAATCCTCTACCTCTCCCGCGCTGACGTGGAGATGACCGCCATCGACATGCCCACCATCCTGCGCTTGCTGGAAGAAGCCTTCCACGAGAAGGGCGAGGGCAAGGTCGAGATGCCGCCCAAGCCGGGCATCCACACCATGCCGGATGCCTTCATTCACGCCATGCCGGCTTACATCCCCTCGCTGAAATCGGCGGGCATCAAGTGGGTCAGCGGCTACCCGGAGAACTACAAGCGTGGCCTGCCCTACATCACCGGCCTGCTCATCCTCAACGACGCCGAGACCGGCATCCCGCTGGTCGTGATGGACTGCACTTGGATCACCGCTTA
>JALHUM010000078.1 GCA_022865905.1 Anaerolineales bacterium
ACATATTTGCAGTATGCTGCGCCAAATCCAAGCTTCTGGTGTAAAGCCACTTCCTCTTCGAAGCTAATGTCTTTCTTAAATATCGGGCCACCCAGTCTCATTTTTTCACTCCTTGCTTGCATATATTTTGGTGTATCTTTGAATCACTCATCAGTCTTCCCAAGGTTTGAGGAGCATCCTCGCACAATTGTGGGACACACTTATCTCCAATGCTTCCTGAATTCGACGCATTGGAAATACATGCGTCATCAGCTTTTCTATCTCAGAAGACTCACTAATTACCTTTATCATTTTAGAGATGCCTTTCAGGTAATAATGCCACTGACCCATCAGGATTATGCCTTTCCTGATAAAATCGGAACTTGCCTTGATCGCTAAATCTTATTCTCACTCTCCTATTAAAGCAATTTGGCCCTTTCGACTTGTACATCAATACATAGTCCCTATGCATCCAACGTACCTGAAGTTTCAAGGCGCAATATTCAGACTTGTGGGTAATCACCAGTCATTTTGAAGTATCCATTCTGATCTTTTAACGTGCCGTCAGTCCTGCTGGTACTGTTCCAATATTGGGAAGTAAACCGCATAGCATTCATCACGGATTTCATATAACGGGACGAAACGGATGTTCTGCAGTTGACCCAAGGTCCGGTATCCGATCCGCCACCTGGTAAATTCTCGGTCATTATCGGGGATGAGGATGGTCGTGGGATCTCCTGCTCCGCGGTAGAGAGTCTTTTCGGTGAGTATTTCCGTTCCGTGTTGTGTGTTTCCATCCCCCAAGACTCCTGCCAGTACGACCGGGCCTTCCATAAAGGCAACCGTACTTGGCATATCAGGCAGGGGACATGTGGTAAGGATTTGGGGCAGGGTGATCTGGATCGTATCGTTGTGCCAGACTCGCTGCAGTTGAGCGTAACTGGAAGGGTTACCTGTAACCGCCTGTATTTCCCCATTTACAGCCACCTCAAGACTGGAACTCACCCACCAGGGGACACGAAACTTGAGCGTAAACTCCTCGGGCTGACGGCATGTGATCTTCAACACATATGCCCGGCTGCCGGGTCGACGGTTCGCCTCCGGATGCGTGTTTTCGGAGAGAATAAGACTTACACTCGTCCCATGGCAGTCCCATTCCAACTGACAAGGGATATATTGGGAAAGAACGAGATTGGCTCCCTCTTCGTAGAAAATGCGGTTCGGAAATACTGAATGCGCTTGGATGATCGTGCCGTGGCAGCACCAAAAATCATTAGTTGGGGTTCCCCACTTCTTGGTCGAGCCGGAGCGCATGGGTAGGAAATAGGTTACCATCCCGGTTTCCGGATGCTGTTGAGCCAGGCTGCCATTATAAAGGTTCCTTTCCCAATAATCGGCATAAGAGGCATCGCCAGTCCAGCGCAGCAAGTATTCTGCGAGGCGCATCATATGATAGACTGTGCAGTGTTCCTGGTTCTTATCTCCCAATCGGGTAGAAAGCTGATTGGGGGATGTCCAGAACTCCCCATTCGTCTGCCCGCCCGTGCAATAGTAACCGCGATCGGTGACCGCACAGCGCCAGTATGCCTCGACGACACGCCTCCAGCGCTCTTCCCCTGTTACCTCCCAGGCCCGCGCAGCCCCATGGATTTCGGGGATGGTCGTATTGGCGTGCATATTGGTCAGCATATCCTTTCCGGCAAGCAGTGGGTCAAATAAGCGCCGGCGGTCGTAGCGCTTGATCAACTCATAATGTTCTTTTTCCCCGGTCACACCAAACAGGTCTGCCCAGGATTCCAGCATCCCACCCGTCTCAACGTCGAGGATATTGTCGAATTGGTCACGCGTGAACTGGGAAGACCAGCGGACGAACCAGCGTGCCCACCTGGCGAGGATCTCGAGGGCCTGCGAGTTGCCGGTCAAGGCGTACATGTCGAAAAGTCCCATCATGTTCCGGTGCACAGTGCATTGGGGAGCCCAAACGGTCTTTCCTCGCCCCAGCCATTCCATATATTTCTCCGGAATGGGCGCGGCCCATTCACCGCCATTCTCTTCCTGGCAGCGCGCCACCTCGGATACAATAAAGTCAGCCTTGCCTTTGATCTCCAGGTCTCCGGTGCTGGCAATGATATGAGCAGCCGCGGAGAGCCAGTGGCCCAGGAATTCGCCGCGGATCTGACAGGTGGGTGATTCCCAACCCCAGTGGGCGTCCTCGGGCTTGACCCTGGGCCCCCACAACCCGGCCTCCAGATAGTGATTTTGGAGAAGGTTGTGAGTTTTCAATGAAAGCACGTAGCTCCGGTTGACATCAAAGCGATTCTTGAAGAGACCCGGCAATAATTTCACTTGGTGTTCTGAAAGGCGGCGGAAAGTCTCGTTCATATTTTTCTAAACCTCTGGTTAAGCAATCTTATCTGCGGATGACTTCATCTGGGGTAGATCGGAAATGCCGTGCGGAAACGCGAACCTTCACCGCCGCTTTCGGCGTAAGGAGTAGCGACCACCTGTGCCAGCCGACCGTTGGCATACATTTCGCTTGCGTACCGCCGCCTTCCGTCTATCGAGTCCAGCCGGCTGACGTCCGCTTCTCCCGGGAGTGCGAGGTGGTCGAGATCGAGTGCAGGATTGTCACGCTGGTCTACGGAGAGGACTTCCGCTCCCCGCACCAGGATGCCGTACCGGTCGTCCAGGAAGTGTTCTACGGCGGTCGGAATGCCAAATTCCATCTCGACCTTATCACCAGCGGACCATGTTCTCTGGATGCGGACGTATCCATCAGCCCCAGGATTGGAAGGGATAGCAAGTCCATTCAGATTAATGCGGATATAACTGCCGGCAAAGGGGATTCTCAAGCGTAGCGCAAAGCTGGTCGACTCCTCGGGTTGGATCAGCAGGGTCACTCGGCCATCATCCGGATAGAGAGATGATTGCCTGACAGCTACGGTATGCCCCCCGAGCTGCAAGTTTGCTTCGCTCGATTCGTAAAGGTTGACGCGGATACCCTCACCATCCAGGGCATACACCCATCCTGGCAATCGAGCGATGCCGCGTGGGCCAGACCAATAGCAGCAACTCGTAGGGCCGGTGAACCACCTCTTTTCGTATCGCAAAGGTGTGTAGTACATCCATTTCATGCCATCCGCAGATTGTGCTGCTCGGAGGGCATTATAGATCGTATGCTCCATTTTCTCCACATACCGTACTCGACCGGTGGCCAGGTACAACCGGGCATTAAACAGCAGCCACTCAACCGTCGCACAGGTCTCCTGGTGGTGCCGTTCTGGCTGACCGTTTTCAACCGGCGTGTCGTTAGGCGCCGACTTTCTTAAGAGCTCGTTATAGCCGAGCGATCCGGTTGGATATAGGTGCTGAGCGACTAAATCCTCCCACACTTCTTCAATCCAACGGAGCTCTTTAGCGGCGTTTTCTGCAGCGAACAGCTCGACGACACTGCCAAGGTAACCCAATAGGTTGTAAGCGTGTACCAGAGGCGCCTGCTGAGTATTTTGCATCCTGACGACCGGGGGGAAATGGTTCACAACAGATGAAGCAAACTCGAGGAACCTCCGCTCGCCTGTGAATCGATATAAGCGGACGAACTCATCAATGATATTGACACTCACCCCCCCATCTTCGTGACTGTGAAAGAAGGGGCTGTTTTCATCAGCCACCTTACCGTAATGTTTGATTACCCATTCGCCGCCTCTTATGGCTGCATCAAGAGAGGCTTTATCACAATAAACCTCATAACGAGTCAGCAGGCCCGTAAGAGCATACTTGACATTCCATAGATCCCACTCTGAATTTCCCCCCCTTCTGGCAGGTATCTCAATCCCCAGGTAACCATCTGAATCTTGGGCCGCAATCATCGCAGCCGCAAATGCTGCAGAGTATTGGCCAAGTTGTGCATGACTGCTGCTGGCTGCAGTCAGGGACGCCGCGTCCAGCCATTTCCCGGCGTACTCACCTGCCCATTGCCGCTCCCCCTTTTTGTTTCGAAGCGGCTCGATCACCCATTCCTCTCCGCGGTGTTGGAAAGGCTCCAGCATCCAGTCCTTATTTTTTTCGTATTTATTGATCAGGTATTGTATGTTTCCCTGAAACCGAGGGGACAAACATCCGGTGATATGGACCTGGTTGGGAGATGGGAATTGGATATTCTTAGAGTCCGTACCGGGGGTGAAAATATTATCCTCTGGTGGCGATTTTATTTTAGGAATGCGTAGATCCTGAA
This sequence comes from Anaerolineales bacterium, assembly GCA_022865905.1. Classification (GTDB taxonomy): domain Bacteria; phylum Chloroflexota; class Anaerolineae; order Anaerolineales; family Villigracilaceae; genus CG2-30-58-95. Next base: position 4,214 of record JALHUM010000078.1, read on the forward strand.
TTATCGGCAGCAGCGCCTGGTGAAGGTATTTCCCATTCTTATTCGTCGCAATATCCGGGTTTATTTCGGCCTCTGGCGATTCCTCTTCGATCATGATCCATCCGTTATAACCAGCAGCTTTCAGCATGGTCACAATTTGGGGAAAGTCGATAACCCCTGCTCCCATTGCAGCCCATTCGCCTGAGGCGGTGATATCCTTGAAGTGGACATGCTTAATGAAAGACATGTAGCTCTGGAAAACCTCGATTACATCCATGCCGCCTTTTGCGATGTGTCCGGAATCGGGTGCAAAACCAACGACCCGGCTGTCCAGGCCATCGAGCAATACTCGATAATCGTCCCGGGTGCGGAACACCGATTCTAGCGGTGAATTTGGATGGAACGAGCAGAAAATACCCTGGTCAAACGCGCGAACGGCGACTGCGTTCACGCAAGCGATGGCGTTCGCCTGCCGTTGCTGGAGGTCTGTACGATCTTTACCGGGCATCTGGCAAAGGACCAGGTGAGTGCCGGGGAAAAATTTTGTGTATTTAAAGATTAGCTCAGCTTCCTGGCTTTCTTGCTTTGTTTCGACAGGCCCGGCCCAATCCAGAACCAGGGTAATCGCGCCGAGCTTCAAGCCATGCTGGATGAGAATATCCTTTAATTCTTGTGGATCCTCATAATAGGCCCCCAGCATAAGGGTCTCCGGTTCGATGCCGGCAAAACCAGCCGCGTTGACCACTTTTAATATATGGGGCAGCTTCCCAATGTATTTCTTTCCAGACATTTGCCATGTATAAAATTGGCAGCCAAAATTTATCTGGTTCATCTCAACACCTCCTCCATTAGACCGCGGACGAATGGGACAGCATCTTTCCCTGCGGTAGGGGTGTGTGGATTGAAACAGAAATCTACGCACCACCAGGGCATATCCCTGATTACGGGCTTCAATACCTTCAAGACATCTATGAAGTCGATGTGTCCCTGTCCAAAAGCCGTATGGGTACTTGTCTCATGGTTGTGCAGGGTGCCATCGGAGTCAATCAGATGCAGATGACCGACCATCGCACTCAACAGGCGGGCGTATTCAGCTACACCACCGTTCAACAATTCAGGGTTACCCGTTTGCCTGGCTCCGACAACCGAACCCATATAAGCATGGCTGGTATCGAACAGCAGTTTGAAGTTTTCGTGGTTTACTTCGCTAATCACGCGCTGGACCTCAGATGGCTTATTAAGCCAGAAACCAGGTTCGAACTCCCACACCACCTTTACTCCGGCCTTGGCAGCTTCTTCTGCAGCCGCGTGCCAGGTATTCGAAAGGCGGGTGAAGCGCGTTTCGTATTCGTCAGCGGATAATGACACGGGAGGGCTGACCGTATCTACACGCAATATGCTGATGCTACAATTGGTGCAGAAAACCAAACTCTTGCGGAATACACTCAGATAAGCTTCTGGATCTACCTCCGCCGGGGGAACATCCGCAAAGGAAGGAGCGTACCCGGAAATGCCGAGCCCGTATCCTTCGATCTCTTTCAGCAAGTCTTTGCACATGGCAGGTGTGTCGTAATCATCCGGATGAGGATGAGGACGGAACCCATTGATTTCTACACCATCATACCCAGCTTCGGATATAAACTGGAGCACTTTCGGGAACGACCATGGATCCTTAGAAAAAGGTCCAAATGAGAATGCCCAGCTTCCCAATGATATTTTAGGTTTGTTCATAGTTTCATCCTGCCTGGTAAATTCGTTAGTTTGACAATGTCATCTGATCAAGGCTAAAAGGTCGACCTCTCACAATTTTGAAAACATAAGCGTGATCGCACGGCTTATGCGTCGTTGGCTGGATCTTCAGGCCGTCCGCCTCCATCGACCACTTCAGGGGGGCTTCGACGCCTAACATGTGGACAGATCTGATCTCCTCGGGGTATAAGAGCTTTAACGATCGGATCGTTAGCTGTTCCTTAGGCCAGCCCAGGCAGATGGCATAAAGCACATCGTCTTTGGCTGTGAAGCGGATATCCTGTGCGGTGTAATGGACCTCCTGGTCCTCCATGAAATAACCCGCCTTGGTCATCTGGGTCGGACCTTCACCATAAATCATCCAAGGGGTCGTGTTATAGATAGCCTCACCATTGACTTCCAGCCACTTTCCCATGCCTGCCAACAGTCCTTTAACCTCTTCTGGGATGCTCCCATCCGGTCTCGGACCCACATTCAAGAGCAGGTGACCGTTCTTGCTGACGTTATCAATGAGATAATGGATCAGGATGCTCAGAGGTTTAAATTTCGTTTCCTTCAGATATGACCAGCCATGGCCATCATCTACTGTGGTATCGGTAATCCAGTCATGGTAGGTCTGATTGTCAAAGCGACCCAGTTCCAGGTCTACTACCCCGGCGCCAGGGACGAGATGGTTCCATTTATAAGTCACGGCCACATCCTGGCCCCTCTCGAGGCCTTGATTGTAGAAATAGGCCAGCATTTCACGTTTGTAATGCTCCTGGATCCAACGGAGACCGTAATCAAACCAGAGTAGATCGGGGTGGAAAAGATCAATTACTTCCTGGGTTTTACCGAGCCAATTGTCCAAGAATGCATTGCTGGGTTTATCTTGTAAATCTCCCTGTATTTCCCAGTCATGTAACTCTCTCTCAGCAAAGGGCTTGAGCTTTGCCGACTCCTGATTGTGTAATTGTCCATATAAACCTGAATATCGGGGGTCAGATGTGTCAAATTCTGGGCGCCAATGGGGAAAGTACCACCAGTTCTCAGCGTGGTGGAGGGCGACCATGAAGCGCAGGTCCTGTTTGCGGATTGCTTTTTCCAACTCGCTGACCACATTGCGCTTGGGACCCATCTTAGCCGCGTTCCATTCAGAGAACCGGGTATCCCACATTGCGAAGCCATCGTGGTGCTCACCTACCGGCCCTGCAAACTTCGCTCCGGCCTGCTTGAATAATTCAGCCCATTCATCCGCATCGAATTTCTCGGCCGTGAACAATGGGATGAATTCTTTATATCCGAATTTCGAAGGATGGCCGTAAGTCTTGAGGTGATACTCAAACTGCGGCGACCCCTCACGATACATAAAGTGGGGATACCAGGTTCCATTGGGTCCATGGGCCGGAACTGAGTACACTCCCCAGTGGGTATAAATACCAAACTTGGTGTCTTTAAGCCATTGGGGGGTAATATGAGTCCTGAGAGAGTTCCAGGTTGGTAGATATCTTGGCTCCATCTATAACTCCTTTGGAAACGAAATTCCGCTTATAAGGGTCGGTAACTTTCACCAGGATGAGGTGAGGTGTAATGTAATCTGGTCAATTGAGCAAAAATTGTAATGTGGCCTCATTGAATCGCTTTAGATCTTCCCAGTGGTGGATATGTCCCCGGCCAGGGAAAACGAGCATCTCCGAGTTGGGCCACTGCTCGTGCATTTCAGCCGTCAATCTGAGGGGTGTGAAGATATCAGCCTCCCCGACGGTCAGGAGGGCAGGAATGGTGATCCTGTCAAGCCGGTCAAAGCTATTGTGATTACTGCAGGCAGCGCACTGGGCTTCAAATGCATGCAGCAGCATGTAGTTTTCTTGAGCCTTATTTTGGTCCTGGATCATCATATCAAATTGTTCTTCGTAATAGGCTGCTGAAGCAATCCACAACTGCAAGAGCTGCGTAAATTCGGCTGGTGAGGCGATTGCGCGCATTTTCTTGAAGTGTTCGAGGACGGCATACATATACCTGTCACAACGGGACCATGAGCTGATGAGAACCAGGCTGTGAACTTTCTTGGGG
>JALHUM010000079.1 GCA_022865905.1 Anaerolineales bacterium
CCGCCGCTGGTGATTGATAAAGAGACGATTGATTGGGCTTTAGCGCACATTCGTGAAGTCCTCAATATGGAATAGGGCAAAACCAGATAATGGTAGCACAGTGAGCTACCATAATAGAAAGGATTTAAGTATGAACATTGGCATTCCAAAAGAACGACGGCCTTTTGAATTTCGGGTTGGCATGACGCCGGCCGGAGTGGAGGCCTTGACCAAACTTGGACATCCCTGCTACGTCGAGCACGAGGCCGGGCTTGGCGCCGGTTTCAGCGACATGGATTACGAGCGGGCCGGGGCGAGGATCGTCTATTCTCCAGAAGAAGCCTTCGGACGCGCTGATCTTGTGCTGAAAGTGGCGCGCCCATTGTACGAAGAGCTGCAATGGTTGAGTGGCGATGCGGCAATCGCCGGATTATTGCACCTGACCTCCAGCCGGAAAGACAAAATAGACTTGCTTCAACATAAGCAAATTACTGCCATTGCTTACGAACAGGTCAGGCTTCCAGATGGCTCCATGCCTGTACGGGCGCCGTTGAGCCAGATTGGTGGGTATCTGGCCGCCCAAATTGGGGCGCGTTTATTACAGAATGATTCTGGAGGCAAGGGCATCCTTTTGGGGGGAATGGCCGGGATACCACCCGCAGAGGTGGCGGTGATCGGTGCAGGATTATCAGGCGCGTGCGCCGTGCAGGCCTTCTTGGGGATGCGGGCTCACCTGACTGTTCTAGACACTGATTTGAGCGCTTTACAGCGGATTTGCGAGCGCTTCCAAGGCGTCGTGACGATGGTCTCGAATCCTCGCAACATTGCCCGAGTCTGCACGTATGCGGATATTGTCGCCGCGGCGATCATGGTTCCAGGGCAGCGCGCGCCTATCGTCATCACGCGTGAGATGGTGCGCTCGATGAAACCGCGCTCAGTGATTATGGACCTCAGCATTGACGAGGGCGGATGTGTGGAGACTTCGCGGCCAACCACTCACGACCGCTCCTATTATGAGGAGGAGGGGGTTATCCACTACTGTGTTCCCAACATCCCCAGCGTTGTGGCGCGCACCGCTACGTATGCGTTCATTAACGCCGCATTCCCATTCATCTTGAAGATCGTAAATGAGGGCGTTGATAAAGCCAAAGAAGAAGATTCAGCGATTGCAAACGGGACGGTTGTCTATCATGGTAAACTCCGGCCGAATATGCGCTTCAGCCCAAGTTCGTAATGGTAGCTCGAAGAGCAATCATAATGGAGTAACCTCATGGATTGGCATAGCATTTATCAATCGAAGATTGTCAGTGCGGAAGAAGCGGTTCAGGCGATAAAATCGGGCAACCGGGTTTTTATGACCGGCAATGTCTCCGTGCCGAGAATCGTGCTCACTGCCCTGGTCGAATACGCTCCGAGCCTGAAAGATGTGGAGATTTGTCAGGCGCTGACTGTTGGGCCGACCGGTTACGTTGACCCGGCGATGGAGGGCCATCTGCGGGTGAACACGATGTTCATTAGCGCGAACATCCGCAAAGCCGTGCACGAAGGCCGCGTGGATTTCACGCCGGTCATGCTTTCTGAATTCCCGCTTTTGTTCAAAAATGGTTTCCTGCCGGTGGATGTGGCGACGATACACCTCTCGCCGCCAGACGAGCACGGCTTCTGCAGCCTGGGCGTCGAGGTCGGCTTGACGAAATCTCCGGCCGAATCAGCCAGGATCATCATCGCCGAGGTCAATGAGCAAATGCCGCGCACGCTGGGCGACTCGTTCATCCACGTCAGCCGCTTGAATTATATTGTGCCGGTCAATTACCCCATCCCTGAACTACCGATGGGAGACGAAGGGCCGTCCGACGTGATCGAGAAGATCGCCGGTTTCATCGCCGAGCTGATCCCCGACGGCGCCACCATGCAATTGGGCATCGGTGCCATCCCGGATGCTGTCTTGAAATACCTGTATCACAAGAAAGACCTGGGCGTTCATAGTGAGTTGTTCTCGGATGGCGTGATTGATCTGGTGGATGCAGGTGTGCTGACCAATGCCCGCAAGAGCCTGCATCCGGGCAAGATCGTGGCGGGTTTTATCCTAGGCACCAAGCGTCTGTACGATTGGGTGGACGATAACGCCTTGATCGAGTTCCATCGCACCGAGTACGTCAACGATCCATTCGTCATCGCGCAGAACGAACGTATGGTGGCGATCAACTCGGCCATCGAAGTGGACCTGACCGGTCAGGTTTGTGCGGACAGCATCGGGCCGAAGCTCTACAGCGGCGTTGGCGGGCAATTGGATTTCATCTACGGCGCTTCCCGCTCCAAGGGCGGTGTGCCGATCATTGCCCTGCCCAGCTCCACCACCTTGCGTGACGGGACACCCATCAGCCGCATCGTAGCCATGCTCAAACAAGGCGCGGGCGTGGTCACCTCGCGCAACCATGTCCGCTACATTATCACCGAATACGGCGTGGCCGATCTTTACGGCAAATCCATCCGCCAGCGCGCCAATGTGTTGATAAAAGTTGCCCATCCCGATTTCCGCGCCCACCTAGAAAAGCAGGCTAAGGAATTGAACTACATATGAACCCCAGCTCCCATTTTAGGAGAGAGGCGGAGAGGCTGTTTCTAAGTGGTATAAATGTTCATTTATTCCGCTCGAGGCAGCTTCCCCGCCGTCCTCGGCGGCGGGGAGAGCCTAATAAGAGAGCGGGAGGGTGAGGGCTTTCATGGAACGCAAAGCCAAGATCGTCGCTACGATAGGGCCTGCCAGCCAGGATGACGCCATTCTTGAGCATCTCATCCAGGCTGGGATGGATGTGGCGCGGCTGAACTTCTCGCACGGCACTCAAGCCGAGCACGCCGCCCGGACCTCAAGCCTGCGTCGCCTCGCTGGATGCCTGGGCACTGCCCTGGCCATACTCCAGGATCTGCAGGGACCGAAGATCCGCGTAGGCGTGCTGCCTGCACCGCTGACGCTGGTCGTCGGCCAGACAGTGGAACTTTATCCACAAGAAGACACATCACCGCTCATGCAACACGCATCACATGTCACCATACCGGTTGACTTTTCCGAACTCTTTCGAAGCGTTTCCTTAGGCAACCGCATCTTGATGGACGATGGGCACCTTGAATTGACCGTTCAGCAGGCAGATGGGAAAACGGTTACCGCGTCAGTCAAGGCCGGCGGCGTGTTATCTTCACACAAGGGCATCAACCTCCCAGGCATCCGGTTGGATATCCCCAGCTTCACTGAAAAAGATGCGCAAGACCTGGCTTTCGGTCTTTCTCTAGGTGTGGATGCCGTGGCCGTATCTTTTGTGCGGAGTGCACAAGATGTTGTTCAAGTACGCCAGGCTATGGAGAAGTTATCGCCCGGTAAAGCCCCCCTTCTGGTAGCGAAATTGGAGCGTCCCGAAGCGTTGGCTGATTTAGAAGAAATCCTGAACGTCGCGGATGGCGTCATGGTGGCGCGCGGCGACTTGGGGGTCGAGATGGCCCCGGAAGATGTACCCGGGGCGCAGAAACGGATCATCCAGGCTGCCAATCGGCGCGGGAAGCTGGTCATTACCGCCACGCAGATGCTCGAATCGATGATTCACAACCCGTTGCCGACACGCGCGGAAGCTTCTGACGTAGCCAACGCCGTCTTCGATGGCACGGACGCGGTCATGCTCTCCGCCGAGACCGCAGCCGGTGAATACCCCGTCGAAAGCGTGGAGATGATGGATCGCATCGTCCGCCAGGCGGAAGCGGGATTCACCGAGTGGGGGCACACCCAGATTATGGAGGCATCCGAACACGACGATGCGGCAGCCATTGCCAATGCGGCGCGTGAATTGGCTCACGATCGGGACGTGGCCGCGATCGCCGTCTTCAGTCGCTCCGGCCGGACGGCTGCCCTGATGGCCAAAGCCCGTCCGTGTGTGCCGATCCTGGCTTTTACACCTGAACTCCAAACTTACCAACGTTTGGCGATAATGTGGGGGGTAACGCCCTATATTGTCCCCTTTGCGGATACGGTGGAGGAGATGATCGCGCACGTCGAAACCGCGCTGAGGGTCTCTGGTATCGTCCAACCCGGCCAGCAAGTGGTGCTTATCTCCGGCTTCCCCGTCGGGGCGATGCGCCCGCCGAATATGGCGCTACTGCATACGGTGGGATAAAAGCAGTATAATCTATGCAATAGGAGATGCGCTAAAAAAGAAAACATTTACTGTTATCGTCGAGCGCGACACCGAATCGGGCTGGCTGGTAGGTGAAGTAGCAGAACTGCCTGGTTGCTACACCCAAGCACCCGATTTACACGGATTGGAAAAGAATATTCAGGAAGCCATCCGGGAATATCATCATGTTGCGGTTGGAAACGAACCACTTCCTGAATTTATCGGTACACTTCGGGTTGGGATTGCGGTATGACTCGCCTGCGATTGGTGGCTTTTGCCATGCTGGCGAAAGTCGCAGAAGAGAAAGGCTTCCATCGCACGAGACAGGAGGGAAGCCACATCGTCTTTCGTAACGACGGAGGGAAGATTGTGGTTATTCCCAATCACGGCTCACAGGTTATTGTACGCCCGCTGGCTGCTTTGAAAAATCCTGAGGGATATGGGCGTCAGCCCCGATGAGTACGCACGCATTTTGAAAGAACTTTGAATAATAGTTATTGCAGACCGAATATGTGGCTGCTGCGCATGGCTGGTTAGGTCACTACTCCATACTTGAGATCAACAGACCGATCCCAATCAACACGCCGCCGAGGATGAACAGCGGTGTGATTTTATCTCCAAGGAAAACCGCGCTTAATATTGTCCCAACGACTGGCTGGGCAAAGAATGTCAGGGATGCCACGCCCGCTTCCAGGCTGGCGAAGGCTGTATTCCACAGGTACATGGCCAGCGCGGTAGAGATGAGTCCCAGGAATAAAATGCCGCCTACCACACCCCAACCGATGTGGCCGATGCCCTGTGTGGAGACTTCCCAGATTCCCATTGGGATGCTGACCGGCAATCCGCCCAGGAATGCGATCAGGCTGGTGGACAAAACATCAATATCTTTCGTCACTTTGCGGATCAGCACCGAATAGAGCGCCCAGGTCAAGGCGGCCGCGACCAGGCTCAAGTTTCCCCAAAACAGGGAGGGGGAGAGCTGCGCCGTGCGCGGTTCGATGACGGCCAGCACGCCGAGCGAGGCGACAAGTAGCGCCAGCAGGCGACGTGGGGTGATTTTTTCTCCGAGAATAAAAGCGGCAAAGAGAAGCACAAACGCGGGTGTAGCAGATGTGACTAAACTACCGTTTGCCGCGGTGGACATTTTGGTTCCGACGAACTGGAATCCAATCGAAATCCCATAACCCACAAAGCCAACGCCAAACACTTGCCAAAATTGCGTACGGGTAGTGCTGAGTATAATCTCCCCAGAACCAGCATCAGGAGACGCTGGACTCCGGCCTAGTTGATTATCTCCGGCGTCGGGAGACGCCGGAGTCCAGCTTAGGGGAGTCTCCCTAATGCGCCTGACAACCTGTATGCCGAACAGTACCAGGATGCCGAGAGCCAGCCGCAGGGTGATGAGCGTAAAAGGCGGGATGACTGCCATGACGGCTTTGCTGACCACGTACATCCCGCCCCAGATGGCCGCGGCGGTCAGACCGGCGAAGAGGCCGAACGATTTTTGCATGTGTCAACAACTCCCCTCTCCTTTTAGGCGAGGGGCAGGTGGTGAGATCTTACCCCCTCTCAGCATTGAGCTTGTCGAGGGTTTCGCGGGCAGGTCTCAGGTCCGGATCGCCCAGGCGATTGAGGGGCGTATCCACCAGGTTGTAGAGGTCGGTCAGCGCCGGGCGGCCAGTCTCCAGGTAGATCAGGCCGGTTACCATCCAGTTATTCCGTTGCGCTTCTTCCATCATCCGCAGCGCCTGCCAGCGGTTGGTCGGATCGTAATCTTTGTCCAGTTTTTTTAGTATGACCAGCGAACCATCGTGCATGGTCACCTCGCGGGTCGTGCCTTCCTCGAAATCTTCGACAGTGATCTCGTCCAGAGCGGGGACGAAGGAAATTTCGTGTAGCGGCGCTTCGTGATCCTTGCCCCAGGTGTAGGAGTGGAAGGTGTTTTCCTGGTTATTGAAAGTGACGCACGGGCTGATGATATCGAGCACGGCGATGCCGTGGTGGCTTAAGGCAGCCTTGAGCAGTTCCTTGACTTGCTTGGGGTCTCCGGCGAAGGAACGCGCCACGAAGGTAGCATTGGAGGCCAGGGCTTCCATGCAGATGTCCACCGGCATGTAGAAGTTGGTTCCCTGGTGCTTGAGTTCCAGGCCAACCTCCGCGGTGGCCGAGAACTGGCCTTTGGTCAGGCCGTAGACGCCATTGTTCTCCACGATGTACACCATTGGCGCGTTGCGGCGGACGAGGTGCTTGAACTGCCCCATGCCGATGCTGGCGGTATCGCCGTCGCCGGAGACGCCGATGGCGCGCAAATGCGTATCGGCGAACAGCGCGCCGGTTGCCAGGGAGGGCATGCGCCCGTGCAGGCCATTGAAGCCGAAGGAACGGTTCAGGAAGTAGGTCGGGCTTTTGCTAGAACAGCCGATGCCGCTGAACTTAAGGATTTTTTCGGGGACGATATCCATTTCGTAGCAGGCGGCGATCAACTGGCTGGCGATCGAGTTGTGTCCGCAGCCTTGGCAGAGCGTGGTCGGAAAACCTTTGTAGTCGACCCTGGTCATGCCGGCGCGGTTCGTTTGGCCGGTGATTGGTGTAGGTGTAGCCATATTACTTTACCTCCTGTGCCAGGATGGTTTCCTTGACCCAGCCGGCTGCGAGCGGAAGCCCGTCGCTATGGCAGGCTGAAATGAGTTTGTGTCCCTGCTCAGGCATGGTCATGCTCAGGATTTGGCGCAACTGGCCGTCGCGATTGGCTTCGACCACGTAGACGCGTTGGTGACTCTTGACGAACTTGTCAACTTCATCTGTGCATGGCAGGGCGCGCAGCCGCAGGAAGCCGGTTTTTGGACCCTTATCCTGTTCCAGCAAATGACGGGCTTCTTCCACCGCCGGAACAGTCGAGCCATAGGCGATGATGCCGATCCCCGCGCCTTTTATGGTTTCGATAACCGGCTTGGGGACGAACGTTCGAGCGGTATCGAATTTGCGGTGCAGGCGGGCCATATTGGCTTCCCAGGTTTGGGCATCTTCGCTGTATCTGGCGTTCTCGTCGTGGCCGGTGCCACGCCCGAACCAGGCTGAGGCCGGGTGGCGGTTACCGGGCAGGGTTCGGTAGGGAATGGCGTCGCCGTCCACGTCCTTGTAGCGCGCCCAGACGCCGTTCGTTTTTTCCAAGTCAGCCTCCCAAAGGATCTTGCCGCGATC
>JALHUM010000080.1 GCA_022865905.1 Anaerolineales bacterium
AGTAACGACTCCGCGAAGCGCCCCCGTGGGGAAAGTCATTACTACTTTCAGCGACGCGGGCCAGGATTTCCGCGCCCCAACCTAGGGTCAGGCCGCCTTCCTCGACGGTCAGCAGGCGATGAGTGCGTATGAGCGAATCGAGCAACGGATCGAGCATGAAGGGGCTGATCTGCGAAAATAGCACGATCTCGCAGAATATCTCGCGTTCCATCAATAGCTCGAGCGCAGCCTGGCGGACAAGCTCGAAGTTGTAGCCGTAGCAGGCCAGGGTGAGGTGGGGTTTTTCGGTGTAATGGTAGCCTGCAATCGGGCTACCATAATTCGTAAAACGTAAAACGTAAGAGGGATAGCTCTCACCGCATTGTTGAATTTCGAAATCAGCCAGGTCGCCTTGGCCGGCCTGGAGCAGCGGACGGATGTAGAGCAATTTGTGCTCCACGAACAACACCGGATCGTCGTCGGCGATGGCGGCCTCCAGCAGTTGGCCGGGGTCGCCGAGGGTGTTGGGCGCGACGACGCGCAGGCCCGGCACGCCCAGGAACATCTTTTCCAGCGATTGGCTGTGGGTTGGCCCGTAGCCGCGTCGTCCGCCCATCGGCGTGCGGACTACGAGCGGTACGTGCACCTGGTCGTTGTACATCCAGCGGAATTTGGCCGCGTGGTTGACGATCTGGTCCGCGATCAAGGTCACGAAATCGCCAAACATGATCTCGGCCACCGGGCGCAGTCCGCGCAAGGCCATGCCGGAGGCCACGCCAACGATGGCTGCCTCGGAAATGGGCGTGGTCAGGACGCGCTCGGGGAATGCTGTGCTCAAGCCGCGCGTCACCTTGAACGCGCCACCATAGGGATCGAGGATATCTTCGCCGAGAACGTAAACGCGCTCATCGGTTTGCATGGCGTGGTGGAGGGCATCGTTAAGGCGTTCGAGGACTGTGGTCATGGTTGAAGATTGCAGGTTGAAGGTGGAAGGTGGGAAAACAGGCAACCTTCAACTTTCAACCTCTAAACTTGGAAATGGATCGGCATCCGCGCGGGTGAAGGCATCGGTGATGGCAGCCGCGACTTCGGATTCGGCGCGGGCGCGCTCGGCGTCGCTCAAGCGTGGGGCATGGATCAGCAGCGGGTCTTTCTCCCTGGCGCGGGCGATCTCGGCCGGATCGCGCACGTCGTCGCCTTTACTGTGCGCGGAGAAACGGTACGTGTGCAGGATCAAGCCCACGGGTCGTCTGTTCCGGCGAGCGCTTCCTACCGCCTCCAACGCAGCAGCCTGTACTTCCAGCACGTCGCTGGTATCCCGTTCCAGGGTCGTGATCCCAAAAGCGGAAAACCGTCCCGTGATCGTGCCTGCGACGGCCAACTCGATTGGCGTGGTCTGGGCGTAACGGTTGTTTTCCACCACGAAAAGGATTGGCAGGCTCCAAAGCGAAGCGATGTTCAGGCTTTCGTAGAGCGCTCCTTCGCCCAGCGTCCCGTCGCCCAGGAAGGCGAGGGCGATCTTACCGGTTTTGTTCACCTTTTCGGCCAGCGCCATGCCGGTCGCCACCGGCAGGATGCCGCCCTGGATTCCGTTCGAGTAAAAGTTGCGCCAGTGTATGTGCTGGCTGCCGCCCCGCCCGCCGACCAGCCCGCTGGCCTTGCCCATCAACTCGGCAGCCAGGCGGTAGGGATCGCCGCCATAAGCCAGGAAGTGGCCGTGGCAGCGGTGGTTGCTGAAAACCACGTCGCCTGGATCGGTGACGGAAAAAATCCCGGCCGCATCGGCTTCCTGCCCGATGTAGGCATGGGTGGTGCCGACCAGCTTGCCGGTCGAAAACTCGGCCAGCAGGCGTTCCTCGAAACGGCGGATGAGCAGCATGGTGCGGAAGAGGGTAAAGTTTTCGGGCATGACGGAGACATTATGGTAGCTGGCAGTACAAGCTACCATTATAACGCACCAGCAAACCGAAGTCGGAGACTTCGGACTCCGTTTATTGTTATAATCCCCCCATGTTCTACCGTATCCTGCGCGGCATCGAAGTTGCCTGCTATGCTATCTTCTTTGCCCTGTTTCTCGGCAGCAGTACCCTGCTCGCCCCCAGCAACCCTACCGACCGTGCGCGCGCCTTCACCCGTCCAGTCGAATTCGATTTTTTCGATTGGACACTGAACGCCTTTGGCGTCAAATTCGCTCAGGGTGCGCTCGGCACGCCGAATTTCTTCGAGGACGACGCCCGTCACCGTATCGTGGCAGACACCCTGGAGCTGACCAGGAAGATCATCCAGGATGAATACCAACTGAGCATCATCTACACCGATCCGCAGGTCAAGGACCCAGAATCCGCTTCGGCTGAACTGAGGGCAGAGTTGAGCCAGTTCAAGGCGCGTCAGGCCAAACTGGCGCCAATCTCGGAGGCTGTCTTGCAGGAACAGGTCAGCGTGGTGGTCAATGAGCTGGGTCTGACGACCGGCGGCCAGCCCGTACCGCCCATCCTGTTCCACATCACGCCCCTGCCTTACGACCTGATCGTCTCGCGGCGCGACAAGATCCAAGCTGAGACCAGCATCTCGCTGCTCCCCGATCTCTCCGTAGACCAACAGGCCGCCCTGGAAGAACGCGTGGACAAGGGGCTGAACGTCTCCTCGCTGGTCGTGCCGGTGGGCGGGATTGGCTCGTACCCGACCATGGTCGAGCGCACCACCGACCTGAACTGGCTGACTGACACCATCGCCCACGAGTGGATCCACAACTGGCTGACCCTGCGCCCGCTGGGGATGAACTACTACGCCAGTTCTGAGCTGCGCACCATGAACGAGACGACCGCCTCCATCGCCGGACACGAGATCGGCGCGCTCATCTTGGAGCTTTTCTACCCCGAACTGACCCAGGCTCTCCTGCCCCAGGCCAGCCCGATCAGCCTGCCGTTGGGCCCCATTGACCCGGACGACTTGCGCAAGCCCTTTGACTTCCGCGCCGAGATGCACACCACGCGCGTCCACGCGGACGAGCTGCTGTCCGAGGGCAAGATCGAAGAGGCCGAGTCTTACATGGAGCAGCGCCGTCAGCTCTTCTGGGATAACGGCTACGCCATCCGCAAGCTCAACCAGGCTTATTTCGCCTTCTATGGCGCCTACGCGGACGTTCCCGGAGGCGCGGCGGGCGAGGACCCGGTCGGCCCGGCGGTGCGCCAATTGCGCGCCCAGAGCGGCTCGCTGGGCGATTTCCTGCGTCGCATCGCGCAGATGACTTCGTTCCAGCAGTTGCTGGAGGCGGTGTCCAAATGATTTACGATTGACGATCTATGATTGACGATTACGGTGTCGCTCCACGCTTCATGCCCCACCTAAGAATGCGCAAAATCCTCCTGCTCACTCTGATTTCATCGCTACTTGCCTCTTGTGGCAGCTCTACCCCCGCCTCTGAGGGCGGCTCCCTGACACCTGTCGCGGCCACAACCTCTCCGAGCGCGCCCATCCCGGCTTGCCTGGTGCTCAATGTCCCACCCGGGCCGGGGACGCCCAGCCCCGCCGAGGCCGTGCCCCTCCTGAAAGGGGATCACGTTTCCGGGCCAGCGAATGCCGCGGTCACGCTCGTCATCTATAGCGATTTCCAATGCCAGAACTGCGCCCTGGTGTCCGCCGGACTGAAGAATCTGCTGGCTGCGCATCCCGATGACTTGCGGCTGGTTTACCGCCACCTGCCGTTGAGCGGTGAGCATGATAAAGCCGTGCTGGCAGCGCAGGCTGCCGAGGCCGCCGACCTGCAGGGTAAATTTTGGGAGATGCACGATCTGTTGTACGCCAGCCAGGGAGAATGGTCCGCGCTCACGGTGGAGGCATTCGAGGCCTGGGCGCGGCAGCAGGCCACAGGTCTGGGCATGGACGGCGACCGTTTCCAGGCCGATTTAAAGGGTGAGGTCGTCAAAGCCAGGGTCGAGCAAGCCATAGCCTTCGCGGCTGGTCTGCAAGGGACAGTGCTTCCCATTCTCCTGGTCAACGGCCAGCCCTATCACGGCTTGGCGGATTTCGACAGCCTGGATCAAACCATCCGGCTGTACGCCCTGATCGAACGACAATTCAGCGCCTGCCCGCCGATGACGATTGACCCGCTCAAGCAGTACCTGGCAACGCTGCACACTGCCAGTGGCAAGGTGGTCATCCAGTTGTACGCCGACAAGGCTCCCTTCACGGTGAACAACTTCGTCTTCCTGGCCCGGCAAGGCTGGTACGACGGCATCACCTTCCACCGCGTCCTCCCCGGAAGCATCGTCCAGAGCGGCGACCCGAGCGGAACCGGCATGGGCAACCCGGGATACCTGTTCGGCGACGAGATTGACCCTTCCCTGCGTTTCGACAGGCCGGGGGTGGTCGCTATGGCCAACGCCGGGCCGGGTACAAACGGCAGTCAATTTTTCATCACCTTCGGCCCCGCCCCGCAACTGGACGGCGGCTACACGATCTTTGGGCAGGTGTTGCAAGGGATGGAGGTGCTGGCTCAACTGTCCATCCGCGACCCACAACCGGGCATCCCACTCCCCCCTGGAGATAGCTTGATAAGTGTGACAATTGAGGAGAAGTAAGAAAGATAATCAACCAGGTATCTGTCGATCATCCCATCGTAGGGGGATGAATCCCCCTGCTGAATTCAGGAAAGTCGGTTAAAGCCGACTCCTCTAGCCCGCTTGAGTGGGCGTTCAATCCTTGAGCCGGGGGGTTCAGTCCCCGCCGGGCATGGTCGAGCAGTTACAAGAAAGGTAGCCAACTCCCTAGGGATCAAAATGCAAACCCGGTCTCACCACCTCCCCTCTCTGCTCCTCGCCGTCTTTAGCGGGCTGGGAATCCTTTCGACGTTCAGCGGTGGGATGTTCATACTCCTTTCGGGCGTACTCGCACTGGCCGTGCCAGCGCTTTTTCCAAACAGCGCAGCCTCGCCCGGCAATGATTTCCTCCTTGCCAGCGGATTGTTCCTGTGCGGTACATTGCTCATCCCATCGGGGTATTACAGCCTGCGCAGGCTGAAGGGTAAGCCCATCCAACCGGCTTCCATACGCCCTATCCGCTTCTGGCAGGTGATCGTGATCCTGGCGCTCTGGGCCGTAGCAATCCTTTTGGGCGGTTGGCTAGGGAACACTTTCAAGGTAAGCTGGCTGGTGACGCCGCTTTTCTATTTGCCGGCAATTGCCCTGCCCGTGCTGACCCTGCTCTGGATCGGGCTGGGAGGCCTGCCGCTCGGCTCTCACCAGCGAGTATGGGGGACTTTTGGGATCGGTTTACTTGCCGGGCCGGGCCTGGCAACAATAGCTGAGTTAATGATCTACCTGGGCCTTGCCGTTCTGGGCATCGTGTTTTTACTCGCCCACCCCGAATGGACAGGGACCTTTACGCGTATACAGGCGCAAGTATCCACAGCCAGGGACCTGGATACCGTTCTGACGATCCTTGCACCTTATCTGATGAATCCGCTATTGATCCTACTGGCCTTCGTCGTCATGTCGGGCCTGGTGCCGCTGATCGAGGAACTGCTCAAGCCCGTTGCAGTGTGGCTGCTGGCAGGTCGCCTGCGCACTCCAGCGGAGGGATTCGCCCTGGGCGCACTAAGTGGCGCGGGGTTCGCCCTGGTGGAGGGACTGGTGGCTGGCAGCAGCGCCGGGGAGGGCTGGGGCGCGCTGGTCGTGGCGCGCACGGGTGGGAGCTTGATGCACATCCTGGCAACCGGGCTGATGGGTTGGGGGATCGCCTCAGCCTGGCAGGAACGCCGTATCCTGCGCCTGGTCGGCTCATACGTGCTATCCGTCAGCATCCACGGCTTGTGGAACGGAATGACCGTGACGATCGTGTTCGGAGCCTTGCGCGTCTTTCTTGCAGGGAGCGGGTCAGATGCGCTGGGAGTATTCCTCGGCACGGTTGGAATGGTCGTCTTGGCCATCCTCTTTATGCTCACCCTGATCTCCCTGGTATTGATCAACCGGAAACTGCGCCCCGTCCCTCTCGTTCTTGTGCCTACTCCACCAGATAATGGTAGCTCGGAGAGCTGCCACAATGTTATATAATCTCCGTAAAAATCACGCAAAGGATCAATCATGCAAATACTTCTCAAGATTGTTGACCTTTTTCTCCACCTGGACAAATACCTGAGCGAGGTCATCTCGACCTATGGCCTGTGGACCTATGGCCTGCTCTTCTTCGTCATCTTCCTGGAGACCGGCTTCGTCGTGACCCCCTTCCTGCCCGGCGATTCGCTCATCTTCGCTGCCGGGACGTTCGCCGCCCTGGGCGCGCTGAACCCATTCGTGCTGTATATCTTGCTGGCCGGTGCAGCCATCCTGGGCGACACGGCCAATTACTGGATCGGTCACACCATCGGCGAACGCGCCTTCAGCGGAGAGATCAAGTGGATCAAGAAGGAATACATGGAGCGTACGCATGCCTTCTTCGAGAAGCACGGCGGCAAAACCATCTTCCTGGCGCGCTTCGTGCCGATCATCCGTACGTTCGCGCCCTTCGTGGCCGGCGTGGGTAAAATGACCTACGGTTATTTCATCTCGTACAACGTGTCCGGCGGCCTGACCTGGGTCGCGCTGTTCCTGGCAGCCGGCTATTTCTTCGGCAACATCCCCTTTGTCAAGCACAATTTCTCGCTGGTCATTATTGCCATCATCCTCATTTCATTGTTACCGATGGTGGTGGAGGCCTGGAAGGCAAGGAGGGGAAAAGTAAGAAGTAAGAAGCATGAGGCAATGTAACCTTCTCGCTGAATGCGGGCGCATCCGCTTCATGCAGCACCGGCAGCGTCTGAGGGGCTTAATGCAACGATTGGCCGTGCGCTAATCCGATGGGAGTGGTAGTGAAGTAATTGATGTGGTGCGGATGACATCGACATTCCGCACCACACTTTATTTCAAGCTATTTGCGTCACTACAGCCCTGTGATTAGAACCACACTCTCCCTCTGTATTTGCTGCGGATGAGATCTTCGACTTCCTGGATCGTTCGGTCAAAAGGCCCCAGCTTTTCCATTTTCAAACTGGTTACAGCCGCCGCCCAAATACAAGCTTCAGCTGGCGGCTTTGACAACCGGGAAGCTACGTAAGCACCGATGCAGGTGTCGCCGCGCCCGCTGCGCCCATTCAGTTTCTGCGGATAGAATCCCGCCTCGTGGAATTGACCCTCGGCATAGACCAGTACACCGTCCCTGTGGGTCAACACAATCTCCCTCGGGCCCATTCGAGCATAGCTTTGCGCGGCTTTATAAATATCGGTTTCGCCAGTGAGGAACTCTGCTTCCACCGCATCACTCTTGAGAATATCCAGATAAGCCAAAGTTGTCTGCATTTCCTCCCAGTGTTCGTATACCAGGCTTTGACCCCGCAGCACGCGCACAAATCCCTGCATATCCGCCGCCAGGAGCATATCTTTACCGTCCAGCGCCTGGAGGATATCCAGGCCAACCTCTCCTCGCAGGCTCGAACCGATGACTGCGGTCTTGGCTTTCAAGCCCTCCACTTCACTCACGGTGATCGAGCCAGCCGTTCCGTCAACAGACAGATTTCGAACATCCGGATCCATCGTGGGATATTCCAGTTTCATGCAAGTGGACTGGGGCGTATAGGTCACAAAACAATCAATGCCAGATTGCTTGAACTTTTCCACGACGTGGTTATCCTCCTTTGCCAGCCGCGTGACCACGGCGACTTTCAGGCCGAGGCGCGCCGCGGCATGCGCCGAGTAGTTGACCGCTCCCCCGTCCACATACCTGACACCTGCCGGAGAAATGATCGTATCTTTTGTGTAGTTCCCGATGCAAACGACATCATAGGTTTCAACGCTGTTCATGGCCTTGTTATAACCTTTCGAGGATGGCTATGGAATGATCCGGATGAGCACCCAGTACATGCCCGCTGCGACCAGGGCTGTGGCCGGAATGGTCAACAGCCAGGCCATGGCGATTTCCTGCGCGACCCCCCAGCGCACCTTGTTCACTCTTTCGGCTGCGCCCACACCCATGATGGCCGAACTGACCACTTGGGTGGTGCTCACCGGTCCCCCCACCAGCGAAGCGCTCGTGATGACGATTGCCGAGGCCAATTGGGTAGCAAACCCGTGTACTGGACGGATTTTATAGAACTTGCCTCCCAATGTACGGATCAATTTCCATCCGCCTACCGCGGTGCCCAAAGCGATCATCCCGGCGCATATAATAATGACCCAGACAGGGACAGCAAAAACCTTCAAATATCCGCCGGTGACCAGCGCCAGGGTGATTATCCCCATGGTCTTCTGCGCATCGTTGGTGCCGTGACTGAGCGCCAGGGCAAGAGCAGTGATAATCTGGCCGCGTTTGAAAAAAATGTTGACGCGTGGTGTGGCCTTCCAGCACAATAACAAGATGATCCTGAGGATAATAAATCCAATCACGAAACCGACGATTGGAGAAATGAACAATGCGATCAATATCTTCTCCAATCCATGTAGGAGAATGGCCTGCCAGCCAGCTCCGATAACAACCGCGCCAATAAATCCGCCCACAAGCGCATGTGAAGAACTGCTCGGAAAACCCAGGTACCAGGTAAACAAATTCCAAAAAATCGCGCTCGCCAGCGCGGCCAGCAGCACTTGTATATTGATTGTCTCGGCAGCGACGATTTCATGTCCGATTGTTTCAGCCACTGCCACACCGAAGATAAATGGGCCGAGAAAATTGGCCAGAGCGGTCATCCCCAAAGCCACACGAGGCGAAAGCGCCCGAGACGAAATCATCGTGGCGACCACGTTGCTGGAATCGTGGATACCGTTCAGGAAATCAAATGCCAGCGCCAGGACGATCACGGCAATAATGAGCGACGTCATTTATCAGCCTCTCTCTTATGTAATCTTGACGACAATGTCAGCAATCACATTGGCTGCCTCGTCGCCTCGGTCGGCAGCGTTGCTCAGGTGACGATATACCTCACGCAGTTTCAGCATTTTGACCACGTGCTTGATATCTTCCACGCCGCTGAAAAGGTCAGCCAG
>JALHUM010000081.1 GCA_022865905.1 Anaerolineales bacterium
GTCATTCCATGACTACGGCATTACCCGCGACGCCGATTCGTTCCGCGGGAAATTAAATAAAAGTGACCTAAAATCGGTCCATCCCCTTGTAATTTCCCGGCCTTTCCTGGAGGAACCCTTCTATCCCTACATCCCGGATCGCCAGTGGGCGCTCATCGAACCCCTCATCCCCCCGCGCGAGAAGACCACCCGCCGCGGCCGCCCTCCCGCCGACCCGCGCGAACTCCTCGGCGCCATCTTTTGGAAATTTGCCCACGCCGCCCGCTGGCAGGATCTCCCCACCGGCTGCCCCCCCATGCTCACCTGCCGGCGTTACTACCGCCGCCTGTTCCTCAGCGGCCGCCTGTTCACCATCTACCGCCGCCTCTACAAGGATTTTCTCCAGCATAGCGGGTTTGATCTCCCGGCGCTCGTCAAAAGGGGTGCCTTCCTCATTGTTAACCACAAGGTTACCATCCGCTCCGGCCTGTCCGAGAACTGGTATTTGCGCACGGCCCTGCTCTTCCTCCAGTTGGCCTACCAGGTCTACCGCCGCATGGAGAATAGGTTCATGCTCGAACAGCGCCGCCTCTTTGCCATTCCCCGCCTGCCCCCCATGCGCTTCTCCTGCCTCACTCCCGGTAGTGTCCCCTCTATTATGCCGGAGGAGGCCCTGCGCGCCCCCGTTGAGGAATTCCTGCCGATCGAAGAATCTTTCGCCTGGAAGAAATGGAAGAACATCGAAAAGCAGGATCGCAAGATGCAGCAGCGCGTCGACGAACATAAGCGCCGGCCCTCGGCGCAGGGGATTCGTTCCTCACAATTCGAAGAAAACGAGTATCATTGACAACCGGTTCGCCAGAAAACGGTTCTTCCCTTATAATTTGATGGCATTGAATTTCACAACAAGGAGTCATTCCATGAGCGCAGATTTATTCCAAAAAATGGCCCAAAGCATTATTGACGGCGATTCGGACGCCGCGGTTGCCCTGGCACAACAAGCCGTGGCGTCCGGTCTCGACCCCCTGGAGGCGATCACCCAGGGCTTCGTCATGGGCGTCAACCAGGTCGGCGAGGCCTTCGCCAAAGGCGATGCCTTCCTGCCCGAACTGGTCATGGCCGGAGAGGCCATGAAGGCCGCCGTCTCCACGCTGGAGCCGGAGATGCAGAAACGCGGCATACAGCGCACGATGCTCGGTAAGGTCGTGCTGGCGACCGTCGAAGGCGACATCCACGAGATCGGCAAGTCCCTCGTCGGGACGATGCTCTCGGCCTCCGGGTTCCAGGTCTTCGACATGGGCGTGGACGTTCCGACCGCCAGGATCATCGCCAAGGCGAAAGAAGTGGACGCCGACATCGTCGGCCTGAGCGCACTGTTGACTACCACCATGGTCAAGCAGAAGGAAGTGATCGAAGAACTGGACAAGCAAGGGCTGCGCAAGAAAATCAAGGTGATGGTGGGCGGTGCGCCCGTGACCCGTGACTGGGTGCAAAAAATCGAAGCCGACGGCTACTCCGAGGATGCCATCGGCGCGGTCGGTATTGCCAAGCAGTTGGTCGGCGCGGCGTGAAAATGATTCACCGCGAAGGAGCGACCCCCAAAGAACGGGGGCAGGCGAGCGCGAAGTTTCTTTATGGACGCGAAGGGTTTCTTCGCGACCACAATGATTTCTTCGCGTCCTTCGCGTCTTCGCGGTTAAATTGATCTCTTGGAACCTCCCATGAGCAAACTCATCAAATCCATCACCAACCCGAAACTGCAGCTGGAAATCCTGACGCCGCAGGAAGTCAAACGCATCCACGACGCGACCCTCCACATCATCGCGAACGTGGGCGTGCGCTTTCCCTCGAAACGGGCTTTAGAGATATGGGAATCTCACGGCGCGAGCGTTGACCACGACAAGATGATCGTCAAGGCCAGGCCAGTCCTGATCGAAGAAGCGCTCAAAACCTGCCCACCGGTCTATACGCTGGCGGCGCGCGACCCCGCTCAGGATCTACCCCTGGACGGTAACCACGTCTACGTGGGCACGGATGGCTGCGGTGTGGAGGTGCTCGACATCCAGAACGGCCAGCGACGCACTTCACGTCTGCAAGACGTGGCTGACATCGCCCGCCTCGCCGACGCGACCGAGGAAATAGCTTTCCATTGGGTGCCGGTCTCAGCGCAGGATATGCCGCCGGAAACGCGCGGCCTGCACGAGATCAAGGCCATTTGGGAGAATTCCACTAAACACGTCCAGACCGAGAGCATCTACAATGTGCACGAGGCGAGGGCTGCGATTGAGATGGCAATTGCCATCGCGGGCAGCAAAGAGGCCTTGCGTCAGCGTCCCGTGCTCTCATAGATGGAGTGTAGCGCGCCGCCGCTTGCTCACGACGGTGGCAGCCTGGAGGCGGCGCTGTTAGCGGCTGAGTACGGCATCCCGACCGGCTTCATGACCATGGCGGCTTGCCTGACCACTGGCCCGGCGAGCGTAGCTGGGACCCTGGCGGTCGGCAATGCAGAGGTCATCGCCGCCACTGCGCTGTTGCAACTGGCTTTCCCCGGCGCGCCGGTCTTCTACGCCGCCGCGCAGACCGCCTCAGACCTGCGCAGCGGCGCCTACACCGGCGGCGGCCCGGAGGATTTCCTCTTCGGCGCGGCCACCAACGTGCTCTCTGATTTTTATAACATCCCGCTCTCGATGGGCTCCTTCGCCACCGGCGCCAAAGAACCGAACTGGCAGGCCGGTCTCGAAAACAGCCTTTCGACCTTCATGGCCTCTATCGTGATGTCCGATATGCTGCTGGGTGTTGGTTTCCTGCACGGCAGCCGCATCTGGTCTTACGCCGAAATGATGATGGACTGCGAAATCTTTTCCATCATCCACAAGATGATGCAGGGCATCGTGGTGGATGATGGAACGCTGGCGCTGGATATCATCGCGGCGGTTGGCCCGGGCGGTAACTTCCTCTCGCAGAAGCATACCCTCAAGCACATGCGCGACGTGTTCCTGCCGCAGTTCATGGATCGCCGTCCGTACAATGAATGGGAAGAAAAGAAAGACGAGGCGCGTGACTGGGCGCTGGCCAAAGCTCGCAAGATACTTGCTACGCACCAGCCTAACCCGCTTGACCCGAATCTCTCCGCCGAGTTGGCAAAGATCATCGCCGCGAATGAGAAATAAAGATATCACCGCGAAGATACGAAGAAGCGAAGGAAAATCTAATTCTTCGCGAAGTTAATAAAACCTTCGCGCTCTTCCCTTCTTCGCGGTAAAAGGTTTTCCATGCAGCCCAAACTCGAATTACTTACGCCTGAACTGATCGCTCGCATCCTGGACGAGGCTTTTCAATTGATGCTGAATCCGGGCATCAAGGTGCAGTCAGCTGAGGCGCGGTCTTTACTTGCCGAAGCCGGCGCGCAGGGGGACGAGGCCAGTGAGGTGGTCAAAATTCCGGAGAAGGTCGTCCGCAAGGCCTTGGAGAGTGTCCCTTCGACCTTCTACCTGTATGACCGCCACGGCAAGGCGGCCGTGACTTACGGCGGCGACGCGGTGCACTTCGACCCCGGCTCGTCCGGCGTCCACGTGCTCGACTCCGAGACGCTGGAGCACAAACCCTCGTACACGCCCGACCTGGTGCGCATCGTCAAGGTGGCCGAGATGCTACCGCAGTACGACGCCCAGTCTACGGCTATCGTCTGTAACGAAGTTCCAAAAGCGATCGGCGACCTTTACCGGCTGTATATCGTTTTGCTCTATTCGGATAAACCGATCGACACCGGCTCGTTCTCGATCAAAACACTGCAAGCCATGTTCGACATGCTGGCGATCTTTGCTGGCGGTCGCAGGGAATTAGCCGAAAAACCCCAGGCCGTTTTCGACGTATGCCCCTCGCCGCCGCTCATCTGGAGCGAGTTCGGCGCGGGCAACCTGATCGAGTTGGCGCGTGCACGCGTCCCGGCGGAAATGGTCTCCATGCCGCTGGCGGGCGCGGCCGCGCCGGTCACGCTGCGCGGATCGGTCGTCCAGCACGCCGCTGAGTCGTTGAGCGGCA
>JALHUM010000082.1 GCA_022865905.1 Anaerolineales bacterium
CAACCAGAACAAGCCGCCCTTGGAATTGGTATAAAAGGCGTTGTACGCCAGCAGCGCGCTCCCGGGGATTAATCCGACGAACGCCGTCCCCTTCCGGCGTACGAACCAGCCTGCCCAGGCCGACACCACCCAAACCATCGTTGCCCACAACAGGGCCGTCACAATGGGGTCTATGACCACATTACCGGCTGAGATTCCCCGATACCAGTTGCCCAGACGGGATAAAAGCACAGCCAACGCCATGATCCACCCGTTCCATGCTTCAAGCAAGGGACCTATATTCAACAAGGCAAATGGTATCCGGCGCAAATCAATCTGAACTATCAAAACGAACAAAGCTGACAACAACGCACCTAGCGGCCTGTGCAGCCGGCCGACGATAACGAACAGCCAGAGGATGCCAGATCCCAACGCCAACAGGCCGGATCTCCAGCCAGACAGCCGCGAGCGGGCCAGCAGCCACCCCACCAGGACGCCGAAAAATCCCGTCCAAAACATGACGCTATTCAGTAAATATTCAACCATCGCCGCCAGGCCAAGCCCGACACTCCCAAGGGCAAGCCAGAGCAAAGACAACCGGAGGAAGGTCAGTTTATCGATGCTGTCAGTCCATGTGCGCACCAGACGCCTCGCCGTTGGCTCGTTCATCCGAGGGACCTCCAGCCCTTCTCCTTTGGCTGCCGCGCAGGCGCTATCTTCCCACGGCCCATGACAAACCATCTCCATTGTCCGTGTACGCTTTGGTGGACTTCGGCTGCGTTGAGCAGGTTACGCTGGATGATGGTATGGGCGATGCCATATTTGTTGAGCAGTTGATCGGTTTGGGTCGTTGTGCCTGTGCCGCCGAAGGAGGTTGGGTCGAACAGCAATACGGTGGGAGTGACCTCACTTGCCGACAATCGCAGCAATGGCTCGATCCATCCGGTTTTGACGTTGGGGGTGATCAGCACCAGACTGGCGCCGCGCTGCAGTGATCTCTTAGAACTGGTGAGCAGATCAGCCAGCGGAACATCCCCAGTGTGTACCAGTGCCAGCGCGCGCAGGATATCCATCAATTGTCCGGAGTGGCGCTGCGGCGGAATCCACACCAGTTCTTTTCCGCAAACTACCAACCCAACGGCATGCCCCTGGCTCAAGCCGCGGTCGGCCAGCGAGGCGGCCAGGATGACGCCGTACTCTTCGGTCGAATCGAAGTCCCTCCCCACCTGGACACGTTCTTCCAGATCGAGGTAGATCCACCAGTCGCTCGAGGGAGTATGCTCGAACTGGCGTACATACAACGAACCGGTCCGTGCCGAAGTCGGCCAGTGGATAGATTTCAGTGGGTCGCCAGGGATATATTCGCGCACCGTGTCAGTACTGACGGTGGTCTCCAGGGCAGCCCGGCGCGGCCGGCGGCCCTCTCCGACCCGGCCACCCGGAGCAACCTCAATAGCAGGCAGTGGTAAAACCGGCGGTAGGACCAACAAGACGGTCGAATGAGGCTGGTGCATTTCCACGCGGTAGAGTCCGAGCGGGTCGCCAGCACGCAGGCTGGTCGGTCCGAGCGTGTACAGCCCACGGCGGGTGCAAGTTCCCTCAAACTCCCACTGGACCAAACCTCGCCCGCCAATCGTGATCACAACGCTGGCAACGTAACCGGGCAAATTGGAATGGTCTTCCACCTCCACCCACAGACCGGGCGCCCAACCCCTGTTGGTTGCAGTGAAGACCTGCCCCAACCGGTCGCCGACCATTGCCCAGCCGTAGCGCATCTTACGATCCAGGCTCAAGCCGCGCGCCAGCGAGCGCGCCCATAAGAAACTGAGCAGCCAGGCTCCACCCAGGATAATAAACATGGCCGTCCAGACTTTGCTCGGCCACAGGATTTGCAGCAGAAGCAGGAGCGCGGTTAAAACTGGCCAGAGGCGGGATTGCAAAAGGAGTTTGTTCGGGTGAGAGGACGTTTTCATACTGAACTGATTCAAGGTTTTTTGTAATTTGTCACCATGAACGTATCGAAGGGTCTCCCGCTTGCGGGCGGGGATTCTTACCTGCACCGCACCTGCGGTGCGCCGCAGGTGCAGGTGTCGCCCCTGCAGGGCTCAGAATGACAAAAACCGAGCATTTCTGAAAACCTTGAATCACCTCGCTTTATTGCTGGTCAGCCAGATCAATTATACGCTTACGAACTTTGCTGAACATGCGGAGAAGTTCGACCATGATACCGTCAATTGCTATCTAGCCGGAGGCGGCGAGGAGCTGGTCAATCTGCTGGCGGGCGAGGGATTCAGGCATGGACATGGAAAATTCCGCTAATCAGAACTTGTTTAGACCCACTCCGGCGGGTTGATCTATTCAATGCAAATAGTGTAGAGCAAAAGGGGAACTAAGTCAAAGGGGAATTGGGGAAGGATGCATGTCAGTTTGGCGAGAATTTATAAACCACAGCCTGTGAAAAAACCTTTGATTTCATCGAAATCCATCCCTCACAGCGTTCGCAAAGCCATTAGAATAGGGTTGATGTACGTCCATCTCACCACGCATTCGGTCTATTCCCTGCAGGAGGAGTTGGCACTGCCCGCAGAACTGGCGCAGACAGCCCAGGCGGACGGGATGCCGGCCCTCCGGCCACAACTGAATATCCCCATCTGTTAGCCAGACTCACCACATTCGTTCGCAGCATTTCCCGCCGAAGGATGTGGCGTTTTGCGTTCATCAGAGCAAATTCCCCTGTAAGTCCTGCACGGCCATATCGAATCTGTTTTATAACCTATTCTCATCCACTCCAAACAGCTCCAGGATGGTTTGCACTGCCAGCACGAACAGCACAAGGTGACGTTATTCATTCAAAGCTTCTAAAGGCGGCAGTTCGAGATAGTCTTTGAAGGCCTCCAAGTTGGAGAAAGCTTTTGCCTGGGAAATTGCAATGAAATTTATTGATTATTACTACAGCTACCTTACATCTACCAAAATAGAAGACGTGGAAAACATGGAAGAAATGGACATTTTAACCCCCATATATGGTACTGGTTAGACATTTAACCCCCATATATACTGGATAGACAAAGCTGGTCCCAACTCTTAATCAATCGGTTCGGGGTTCAAGTCCCCGGGCGGTCACACAAGCCCCTGTTTGGGGGTTTTGCTTTTTCGCGGCAATTCGCATGGTATAATTCGCCCCGCTCCGAAGGATGGAGCGCACTGGAGAGGTCGCGTAGTCTGGCCTAGCGCGCACGCCTGGAGAGCGTGTTTCCCGAAAGGGAACGCGGGTTCAAATCCCGCCCTCTCCGCCAGAAAAGCCCTCCCGTTTGGTCGCGGGAGGGCTTCACTATATATTTTTCTCCCTTACTACGGACGCTTCTGCGGCTTCTTCCAGAGTTTCAGAACGCGCTCATTTACGGATAGGTCTGCGCCAGGTAATCAATCAGCGTCTGCTGTTCCTGCGTATCGAGTTGCGCGCCTTTGCCAACCATCCGCTCGACCGTGGTTGTCCATTGGTCAGCGGTCTTGTGCGCCGAGGTGACCCGGTTCAGGTTATGGCAAACCGTGCAGCGTTCCTGCAAGAGCGTTTGACCATCGGGTGTGGTCGCGGCGGGTTGACTGCCTGTCGAAGCGGTGGCGGGAGGCTGGCTCGCTCCGCAGGCTGCCAGGAACGCTCCAACAAATAGAACCAGGAGCAGGATGCTGATAAGGGAAGTTGTGCGTTTGTTCATTTATTTCTCCATATCTGAATTGCGGACAATTCTACCTCAAATAACCGTAAATACCCTGATGAATTTCCCCTTTAACCATATCGACCCTGCGGAGAGTTGACGGCTTACCCAAGGTCTTCTCATTTTGCGCGGACTGATCGTCGGGCGGACCGGTCAGGAATGCAATGTTGAGTGCCTCTGCCCCATCTGTATGGATCACTCCCATGCGAGGGACAACTCAGCAGCGGCGGGACTGGCAAGACTCCATCTCGATTATCGCGTATTTCTGGCAAAGCGGCGCATACCTTCAGCGGCGGAGCCGCTGTCTGCCCTGAACCTGTCAAAGGGTCCGCGCCCCTGCGAGCGGTTGTGTCGATCTTGCCGTCGAGTCTCCTGTGTTCATCTACCTGTCCCCGCATTTTGGCCGCGCTACCAGCCCCTCACGGTCACCGGCAGAAAAGTTAGCGCCGTGATCAGCCGGTGTAGGCGCCTGGCAGGCCGGGCCACGGCCGCGGCTGCCGGTCGCGGTCCAACGGCACCCGGTTGTTCGGGTCGCCCGGCGGGACAGCTGGCGTGGCTGGGGCGTCGTCCCAGCCAAAGTCCGGGATCGCGTAGGTGGGGACGCTGAACACGTTGCCTTCAGGTGTGGGGTGGAAATCGCCGTTGGCCGGATCGACAAGCTGCGGCTCGACGGTGTTGATTGTATTCTCAGCCAGCAGTTGAGCGGCGTTGCAGGCTGGGTTCGCGTCCTGACAGCCCTGAGACGGGTCTTCGATCCCCAGCGGCATCTCCAGGCCGCCGTTCCAGATCAGGTTGCCGCGGATTTGCAAGTTGGCGTCGGTGACGGCCGGGGAGGGGATATTGCTGCCTGGCGAGGGGCTGCGCGGCCCGAAGATGGCAAGGTGCTGCCACTGGCTCTGGGTGCCGGGCGGGTTATAGATGATGTTGTTGTAAATGAATATGTTGCGGTCCGGGATTGGCTCGCCCTCCGCACCCGTCACCGTGGTGCCCCAGCCCCTGGCTGCCAGGTTGGCGGTGCAGCGCGGCAGATCGCCGTCGCACGAACGGGCCCCAAAGACCACTTCGATGGCATGACTGTTGACCCCCACCCGGTAGAGGGTGTTGTATGCCAGCAGGATGTTGTACCCGCCGTTCACGCCCATCCCGGCCCCCTGTGTGTCGTGGACCAGGTTGTTGACGAACCTTATCTCGTAGGCTTCGTAGTGCAGCCAGGGCGAGACCATGTACTCGAAGCCGGTGCCTTGCCCGGCGCTGAATCCGCCCGTGCCGCAGTTGTAGATCTCGTTGCCCTCGATGCGGAAATAAGCCGATCCGCCTTTCAGGTAGATGCACCAATCGTCGGCATCGTGCGGCCGGTTACCGGTGATGTGGCCGTACTGCACAGCGACGAAGTCAATGGCGTTTTCGTAGGTGTTGAAAATGTCGCTGTTCTCGATGTAAATGTACTGGCTCTGGTTGATCTTGACCGTCTCGTGCGCCTGGTGACCGCTGCCGCCGTCCATGCTCGCGCCACGCATCAGCAGGTGGTTACACTGCTCGCAGTGGAAAACATCCCCCTCGGTGGCGAAGGCCAGGTCCAGCAGGTACAGGTAGCGTGTGTCGAAGACGTTGACGAAGCCGAGCAGGCGCGCCAGCCCTGGCCCATCGGCAGACTGGATGATGATCGGGAACTCGAACGTGCCGTAGCGCGCTTCCCAGTAGAGCGGGAAGCTGGAATCGGGGTAATCCCCCGCTGCCAACAGGATGCGGTAACCGCTGCCCGTCAGCGGCGTGCCCTGCGGGATGCGGT
Organism: Anaerolineales bacterium; assembly: GCA_022865905.1. GTDB lineage: Bacteria > Chloroflexota > Anaerolineae > Anaerolineales > Villigracilaceae > CG2-30-58-95. Next base: position 5,485 of record JALHUM010000082.1, read on the forward strand.
TCCAGGCCTCGGTGATGGTAAGCATCGCCTGCTCACGGCTTTCGCCGCTGCGCGCATCATCCCCGTTAACCGGGTCCACCCACACATCGGTCAAGACCGGGTCGCCGATGACATAGCCGCCGGGCTGGTCGGAGGCCGGGGCGGCTGCCGTTTGCGCGATCCCGGGCGGCGGGAAGGTGGGAGGCGGGGTCGGAAATGTGGGGAGCGAAGTGGGCGTAACTGTGGGCACGGCGCACCCAGTTAAACACACAATAACCAGAATCACTCCAAATAACTTGTTTGGGAATTTCGGGCCGTTCATTTTGCAATCCCTTTGAAATAAGCGGTTCATCTTTCTATCCTGAGGACAATTGTACCCAAGTTCCAGATAATCTACACTAGGAAAACAAAGCAGGCGATTTGTTCCTGAGGAA
>JALHUM010000083.1 GCA_022865905.1 Anaerolineales bacterium
AGTGACGCTCGATGACGCGCGCGCCGAGCGTCACCGCGCCCAGCACAGGCGCAACGGCGTGAGTGTGGTCGGAGAGACCCAGGATGACATCCGGGAACATGGTGGCGTATGTCTTGAGCACGTTCAGGTGCAGGTGATTGTAGTTCTCCGGGCTGGCGGTGTAGTTGGTGTTGCACTGCATCAACACCAACTGTTTGTTGATCTTCAAAATAGCGTGCACGGCGCGTTGCACCTCGCCGATGGTCGCGGCCCCGGTGGCGACGAAGAACGGTTTGCCCTTGGCGGCCATGCGTTCCAGCGCCTCGATCCAGTCAATCTCTCCAGAACCGGCCTTGTACAAAACCACGTAGGGATCGAGCCAGTCAATGGCCTCGAAATCGTATGGCGAGGAGAAGTAGTCAATGCCAGCCTCTTTGCATTCTTCTGCCAGGGTCAGCGTCCACTCGAACGGGATGGATGCGCCCTGATAGACCTCGAAGACGCTTTTCTTCCATTTTGCCTGGTGGCTGACCTGGCCGTCCATGTGTTTGAAGCCGTAGTCCGAGACGATCTTGGGGGCGCGGAAGTTCTGGAACTTGGCCGCCTCCGCTCCGACTTCCTTTGCAAGGCGGATCAGCATCTTCGCCCGCTCCAGGTCGCCATCGTGGTTGGCGGCTATATCGGCGATGAAGTAGGTGGGGTGGCTGGGGCCGATGAGGCGATTGCCGATTTTGATATCCATGATTTCTCCTTCTGTTTTGTCATTGCGAGGGCGTTTTGTGCCCAAAGCAATCTCCTCGCAAGAGCAGGGATTGCTTCCCCATCCGGGGACGATGTCGCCGTGAATAGCGCGGCTCGCAATGACATCAAATCTGTTGATAACTCCGCATTTTCTGTGGATAACCCTGTGTGTACTGTGTATAAAACTTCTGCATGCCGGTGGAAAGGCCGGGAATAACCTGGCCCAGGTTTGTGGATAACTTGTGGACAGACAGGCGCAGGTTGTGGGAACGTCTGGCCTTCAAGCCGGATTCTTCGACAGAAATTGGGAGGACCAGCCTTTCGTCATAACCAAACTGCCGGGCCAGTCGCACACCGAAATCGTACTTCGTCAGCGCTTCGGATCCGACGGCGTGATACAGTCCCGATAGGTTTTTTTCCAGCATCCGAACGAGCGTCTCTGCCAGGTCGCCGACGAACATGGGGCAAAACCAGATATCGGTGAAACCGTTGCACTGCCTGCCCGCGCTCAGGTTGTTGAAAAAGTATTCAGACAGGCTGCGCTTGCCATTCAGGCTCCAGCCAAAGAAATTCACGCGGGCAATAATGGCGTCTGGATTGGCCGAAAGCACGTTATGCTCGCCTTGTAACTTGGTCGCCGAATAGACACCCGGCGGATTGGGCAAGTCGGATTCGGTGTAGACACCATCCTTCGTTCCATCGAACACGGAGTCAGTGGAGAGGTGAACGAGGCGGATGCCGCGTTTTGAGCAGCCAGCGGCCAGGTCGCCGGGCAAGTCTGCGTTCAGGCGGCGCGCCAGGCTTGGGTCGGCCTCGCAGGCTTCCAGGTCCGCCAGCGCGGCGCAGTGGATCAACCAATCGGGGCGCGCCGCGTCGAGAACGGAATCCACTGCTCCAGGGTCCAGCAGGTCAACGTTGACCAGTTCGAACGGCGTGTCCACCAGTCTCTGCCGGTCCACGCCGATGACGGTGTGCTTGTTTCTGGCTTCGAGTGCCAGGTTCAGGCCAAGTAGTCCGCTTGCGCCGGTGACTAAAAGTTTCATAAGATGCTCAAGCCGCTGTCTCGGCGGCGAGGACGCCGCCGAGAGCAACATTAATTCCCGTTCGCATACGCTTCCTCGAAGGGGGCAATGAATTTCTGGATACTCTCGAGATCCAGCCATTGCGTGTTGGTGTCGCTCGTGTAGCGGAAGTCGGCGGGAAGGGATTTGCCCCGCGATTTCCAATCGTAGACGAACCACATCCCTTCGGCGGGCAGGACGACGAACATATCGCCAAGTTCAACGGCGGTGCGTGCCTCGTCTTCCGAGATGAGCACCTCGTGCAGCTTTTCGCCGGGACGAATGCCGATGACCTCGACCCTGGCGTGCGGGGCAATGGCGCGCGCCAGATCGAGCACCTTCATGCTGGGGATTTTAGGCACGAAGACCTCGCCGCCGTGCATTTGCTCAATGCAGCGAATAACGAAGTGGACGCCCTGTTCCAGCGAAAGCCAGAAGCGCGTCATGCGCTCGTCGGTTATGGTCAGTTTTCCACTCGACCGTTGCTGGATGAAAACGGGAACGACGCTGCCGCGGCTGCCAACCACATTCCCGTAGCGGACGCACGAGTAGCGGGAGGCCATACCCGCGGCATAGGCGTTGCTCTGGACGACCAGTTTCTCGGCAGCCAGCTTGGTCGCCCCGTACAGGTTGACCGGGTTGACGGCCTTGTCGGTGCTGAGGGACATCACTTTTTCCACGCCGGAATCGAGTGCGGCCTCGATGACGTTGCTGGTGCCCATGATGTTGGTCTTGATGGCTTCCATCGGGTTGTATTCGCAGGCGGGCACCTGCTTGAGCGCGGCGGCATGGACGACGATGTCCACGCCGTGCATTGCGCGGCGCAGGCGTTCCTGGTCGCGCACGTCGCCGATGAAGTAGCGCAGAGAGGGGTGATCGAAACCAGCGGCTCGCATTTCGAGCTGTTTCAGCTCGTCGCGGCTGTAAACGATGAGCTTCTTTGGGTGATATTCCTTCAGCATAACCTCGACGAATTTCTTGCCGAAGGAACCTGTACCGCCGGTGATGAGGATGACTTTATCTTTCCAGTTCATGATTGCTCCATTCTATCGGCTCGCTGGCCAGGTAGCGGAAGGTCGCGCCGAATTGCGCCTGACCTTCCTCACCGAGTACGCGCGTCAGAGGCCATTTCTCGTAATCCTTCCAGAACTGGTAAAGCCGCCACGGAAATGGGCGCGGATACTCGAAAAAGAAACGGTAGGCATAATTCCACGCCGATTCGACCTGTTCACGGCCAGGGCGATGCTGCCCAGGATTGGCGAGAACGTTTTCGATCATGCGGAAATATTCATCCCAGGTGTTTGGATCCAGCGTAAAGCCACGCGCCCGGAAATGGGTCTTGCCCGCGACGATGACCGGGATGCCTCTCATAACCATCTCCAGGCCGGTGGTGGTCACGTAGACCAGTCCCAGGTTGGTCAGTTCCATCAAATCGTAGGTGTTGACTTTATCGAGCGCTTCGATGAGGTGGATATTCTCAGGCAGCGTGGGCAGGGCTGATTGGACTGCGTCCACCATTGTGGCGCCGTGCGTGTACTTCTCGCCGGGGTGTATGCGGATGACTAACTGCACATCCGGGCGTTTGGCAAAGAATTGGACGGTACGCCCAATCCACTCAGCCATGCTGCGGGTGAAAATCTCGCGGCCGAGGATCAGGCTGTCTCCCAGTACGTTCGTTGCCAGCAGGACGAGCGGCCTGAAATCCAATCCCAACGCGATGCGGGCCTGCAGGCTGCCCTGGGTGGGCACCTCCTGCCAAAGGCGGTCGGACTTGCCGAAACTGCGCGCTCCCTGGCGGGCCGTTTCCAACGCCTCGATAAGGGCGCGCTGTTCGTCGTTAAGTTGCAGATGACCTCGCGCCTGCCAGAGATCGTCTGTATTCAGGTGCATGATCTCTTCGCCCTGCGATAACCAGAGCTGCTCGCGTTCCTCGCTGAATTCATAAGTTACGACCGGCAAGCCGAGGTAGCGCGCAACTTGAAAAACTACGCCCAGCTCGACAACGACGCCATTTGGGATGATGACGACATCCAGGCGGTGGGCTTTCAGCCAGGCCAGCGCGAGGCGAGCCGCCAAAGTGTTGCGCTCGAGCCGCAGACGGTACAACTCGCTTTCCGTGTCCACTTCCTCGACCTCGAGCCTGTATTGCACATCGTAAGTGCTGATCTGCCGGACGGCGCTCTCCAGCTCGGAGGGAAGCGACTTGGCCGGGTGTATATCCAGCAAAGAGACGATCTCCATCAATGAGCGGGCCGGTTCCAGCACCGCGCGGGTATAAAGGTCCTGGCGGCGCAGATCGAAAGCATTGACAGGTTTGTCGTATTCTGAGATAGGGGAATAGGCAAAGGTCACTTTATGTCCGAATCCGGCCAACGCCAGACTGATCAGAGCGCCCTCTTCGATCCAAAAATGGAGCGTGCCGAAAACGAGGATGCGTTTGTGGTAGCCATATTTCGGGCTACCATTGCCGGCCAGCGCTGCGGCTGCAAAGGGTTTTACCTGTGCACAGGCCTGCGGTAACGCCGCCTGGAGATTATTAAGGTTGTAATGACTGCGGATGGTCCGCTTGCGATGTCGCAGCCGCCAGTACAAATCAGGAACCAGGGGGATTTCGCCAAGCAGGTTCTTGACCGAGTCCTTAGCGCTCATGCTTTTTTTCTATGCTCCATTCCAGGCGCGGACGGGTGACGCCCTGACGCGGCTCGGACCATTGCATACCAGGCGCGCCAGCGGTATCTACGTTAAAGTCGAGCGCTTGTTCATCCTCAAAGTAACGTTTAATGTGATACGAACTGGCATTGACGCCCAGCGAGTAGCGTCCCTGGTTGAGCGTGTCGGCCGGAATGACGCATTTGCTGATGTAATGGCCTGCCAGGCGGCTGGTGTATATATCGAAGAGTGCCGGATCGTCGGTGTCGAAGGAGGTGAATACCGCCTCACCGCGCATCGTGTTAAGGTAGAAGCCCACCCGCAGACCGGTTGCAGGCATGCTGAGGCTATATTCCATCTCTATCGTGAAAGGCTCGGTGGAGCGAACCGTGTCCACAACCTGCCCGCGATTGTCGCGCAGACGCAGGGCGATCGGGCGGAAAGGCGCGGCGCCGGCCGGCACCTCGTCCAGGTCCCAGAAGCGTTCACCGGCTTTGGTGTGTCCGGCGGAAAGGTAGTGGTCAACGGCCTCGGCTGAGGGGGCGCGCAAGATCAGCTTGCCCTTTTCCAGCACGATGGTCTCCTGGGTCAGGCGCAGGATGGCGGACATGTTATGGCTGACGAACAGCACGGTACGCCCTTGCTGGGCCACATCGCCCATCTTGCCCAGGCACTTGCGCTGGAACTCGGCGTCACCGACGGCCAGCACTTCATCCACGACCAGGATTTCCGGTTCCAAGTGTGCGGCCACGGCGAAGGCCAGGCGCAGGTACATGCCGCTGGAATAACGCTTGACCGGTGTGTCAATGAACTGCTCAACCTCCGAGAATGCGACGATCTCATCGAACTTGCGCTCGATCTCGGCCCGCTTCATGCCCAGGATGGCGCCATTCAGGTAGATGTTTTCGCGGCCGGTCAGTTCTGGATGGAAGCCAGTGCCGACCTCGAGCAATGACCCCACCCGTCCGCGGATCTGCAGCATGCCTTCGGTCGGATCGGTGATGCGCGAAAGAATCTTGAGCAAGGTGCTCTTGCCGGCCCCATTGCAGCCAATAACACCCAGCACCTGTCCTTGCCGCACCTCGAAAGAGACATCTTTCAGCGCCCATACCTCGTTTACGGCGTCTTCGCCGGAGCCGTCATTCGAGCGCCGCGTCAGGCGGGCTGTCAATTGAGCGCCCCAATCCACTAACTGGTCACGCAAGGTATCGTGCCGCTGGGTCAGCGCGCCGATGCGGTAGCGCTTGCTTAGATTCTCAGCGTGAATGGCGATTTCACTCATGAAGGTTACCCTAGACAATATCCGCGAACGTCCGTTCCATGCGTTTGAAGAAGTACAAGCCTGTGACCAGCAGAATCAGCACCACAGCCGTCGAGACGGCCAGCGAGGCGTCCGGCGCTTGGGTACCGAGCAGCGCCCAGCGAAAGCCCTGGATGACGCCTGCCATCGGGTTGAGGGCGAACACCAGTTGCCATTTGGCGCTTGGAATGATGCTGGATGAGTACACGACCGGCGAAGCATAGAACCAGGCCTGGACGATAAAAGGGATCATGTGCTGCACATCGCGGTACTGGACGTTGAGCGCCGAAAGCCACAAGCCCACGGCAAGGGCAGTCAGGAGGGCCAGGATCATCAACAGCGGCAGCCAGAGTACATTCAGGGTGATTTGCAGATGGTAGTAGAACATCAATCCGAGCAAAACCAGGAAGGCCAGGCAAAAATCAATCAGCCCGGCAGCCACCGCCGAGAAGGGGATTACCAATCTAGGAAAATAAACTTTGGTTATTAAGTTGGAATTACCGACCAGGCTGGTACCGGCGCGCTGCAAGGC
>JALHUM010000084.1 GCA_022865905.1 Anaerolineales bacterium
ATGTGGATAAGGATATCCTCGGCAAACTGGCTGACAGGTTCCGTGAGAAATATCCGGAAAATGGCGTGTGTGTGATCGCTGCCGTCTCCGATGAACAGCTTGTTGTCATGGCGGCTGTGACACAGGATTTGATCAAGAAGGGCATTAAGGCCGGGGATCTAGTTGGGCATGTATCGCGTCAGCTTGGAACGGGCGGCGGTGGTGCGCCGCACCTGGCTTTCGGCGGAGGCAAAGATGTAGCGGAATTACCCGGAGCGCTGGCAAGTGTCAAAGCGTGGATGGAAGGGAAGATAAAATAACCTTTTGATCGCTTTGCCCTAGATGGCGCTTTCGTTGACCGGAAATGTCACCTGGAAGGATTGTTTCTTAGATCACGCCGCCGAGCGTTGGTTCTAAACCCGTTATAATCGTGGGAGATGAAAACCCAGGTCGTTCATCTTGAATTGCATGATGATGTCGTCTCCGTCCGCGACAAGATGTCGTGGGCGAAGACGGCGCGCATCCTTCTCGTCTGGCCGCCGCGCAGGCGCATCCTCGAGCGGACCCTCGATCTGCTACTGTTGCAGAGACATGCTGCCGGCCTGGGCGCACAGCTTGGGCTGGTGACGCGCTCGGCCGAGATCCGTCACGCCGCTGGAGAGCTGGGCATCCCGTTCTTCAAGAACATCGCTGAAGCGCAAAACAAGCCCTGGCGAAAGCGGACTTCGCACCCGAAACCTACCCGTCGTAACCCCCGCCCCGATCCGTTTGAACGCCGCGCCGAGGCTAGCCCGCCGGGGCCTGCGTGGCAGGCGAACGTGGCCACACGACTCACGTTTTTTACACTGGGCGTCCTGGCGGTTTTAGCCGTCGTTTTGCTGTTCATCCCTTCCGCCACGGTCTCTCTTTACCCGAAGCTACAAACGCAGGAATTGACTCTGCAAGTCGGTGCGAGCCAGAGCGCGACCTCGGTCAACATGGCTGGCAGTTTGCCCGCACACGAGATTTTAATCGTCGTGGAGGGAAGTCAGTTTGCTCAGGCCACAGGCCAGGCTTCGGTGCCCGATAAACCAGCCCAGGGCGTGGTACGTTTCCGCAATTTGACCACTACCGTGGTTGGCATCCCGGCCGGGACGGTGATCCGCACGATGACAGAGCCTGCTGTACGTTTCGTCACGATGCAGGACGGGGTGGCGGAGGGCGGCGTTGGCAAGACGATTGACATTCCTGTTCGCGCGGTTGATCCCGGCCTGGCAGGAAATTTGGCAGCCGATACACTGGTTGCCATCCAGGGTGACCTTGGCACTGAACTGGCAGTCGCCAATCCCGAACCGACCAGCGGAGGCACGGAGCGCACGGTAGCCATGCCTACTGCGGACGAACGTGCTCGTCTCCGCGCTGTGCTTTTGGCCGACCTGCGCCAGCAGGCGCTGGATCAATTCACCCAGAATCTCTCCCCAGGCGATCTTCCCTTCCCGGATACGATTATGACCAGCCAGACATTGAACGAGACCTACCAGCCGGAAGAAGGCCAGCCAGGTGAGACATTGACGCTCACCATGCAAGTGGAAATTTCCATTGAATATGTCCAGGCTTCCGACCTGAACATGCTGGCCGCGACCGCTCTGGATGCGGGACTGACGAATGAAATGCTCCCTGTTGCCGATACGATGAACATCGTAATTACAAACAAACCGGCTTCTCGAGCTGGAGGTGTAACGAACTTTGAAATCCACGCCAGCCGGACGCTGAAGCCAAATATCAATTTATCCAGCACGACTCGCGCCTTGCAGGGACTCTCGCCCATCGAAGCCGGCCAGCGGTTAGAATCGATGCTCCCCCTGGACTCCCCGCCGCAGATCCAACTTGTCCCTTCCTGGTGGCCGTGGCTGCCGTTCCTGCAATTCCGTATCACGATCAACGTGTGATCCTTCGTGACCCTTCGTGTCCTTTGTGTAAGATCTTCCAAATGAGAATCCTCGCTATTGACCCCGGTTCTAAACGCCTTGGCTTGGCCGTCAGCGACCCAACTGGCACAATCGCCAACCCGCTTACGGTCATCCCGCACGTATCACGCCTGCTTGACGCAGCGGCCGTCGCTGAACAAGCTGCCGTCCACGAAGCCGGCCTGATCGTCGTCGGCCAATCATTGGATGAGCAGGGCCAACCTACCTTCGAGGGGCGGCGCGCGGCCCGTTTTGCCTCCGCCCTGCGCACGCAGACCGCCCTGCAGGTAGTTCTTTGGGATGAAGTTTTAACAACGCAGGATGCCCGCGCGGCGCGCATCATGTTAGGCGTCTCGCGCCAGAAGCGATCCGGTCACCTCGATGACCTGGCGGCAACTATCCTCCTGCAATCCTATCTCGATTCGCATCCTTCGACCTAACCCGCAAATTCTACCCCGCTGCCCCTAACCCGTGAAACATCGTTCTTCCTGTTTCCCCTTTGTCCTCCTGTTCATCCTTGCCGTTGGCCTGCTTGCGGCCATCCTGTTCATGCCGGTGCTGGCAGAGCAGTCCTACGGGCCGCCCAACTCCTATTTAAACACCTGGCAGCGATTCAACTATTCGGTCTCGCTCTTGTGGAACGCGGGGAATTTGACCGTTCCGCGCGATCCGAATGGCGCGGAGCAAATATTCGTCATCGAGACGGGCGAATCGGTCTTCACCATCTCAACCCACTTGCAGGCTGCCGATCTGATCCGCGAGGCCTCCATCTTCCGTGTTTATCTGGTCTGGAAGGGATTGGATACCTCAGTTCAGGCCGGAAATTATAAGCTCAGCCCGGCCATGACCGCCATCGAGATCGCCCACGCGCTCCAGGATGCCACGCCATCTGAGGTGGTTTTCGGCGTGCTGCCTGGTTGGCGGATAGAGGAGATAGCCGCAGTGCTCCCGACCTCTGGACTGAAAATCACCCCTGAAACATTCCTTTCGGTGGCGCGTTCCCCGTCTACCCCCCTCGACTTTTGGCCGGCTGGCGTCTCGGCGGAAGGGTTTCTCTTCCCTGGCACTTATTCCTTGCCGCGCAACACCACGACCGACCAGTTTGTATCGGTTTTGCTTCAGGGTTTTGCCTCCCACCTGACGCCAGAAATAAGTGACGGAATTGCCCGTCAGGGTTTAAGCCTGTATCAGGGTGTAATCCTGGCCTCTATCGTACAGCGCGAAGCGATCCAGGAAGACGAGCAGCCGGTCATCGCTTCGGTCTTCCTGAACCGGATTGCCATCGGCATGAAATTGGATAGCGATCCCACTGTGCAATATGCCCTGGGTTACAACGCTGCCCAGGGCACGTGGTGGACGAATCCGCTAAGTTTGGAAGATTTACAGGTGCAATCCCCGTACAATACTTATCTCTACCCTGGCTTCCCACCTACGCCGATCAGCAATCCCGGATCGAGCGCGTTACAAGCAGTCGCGAACCCGGCGCAGACGGCATATTACTACTTCCGCGCCCGGTGCGACGGCTCCGGTTATCACGCCTTTGCCGAGACGCTCGAACAGCAAATGCAGAACGCCTGTCCGTGAGAACCTTATGTAATGCTGGTGTTCTCCAGGATATGCTTCTCTAGCCGGTCAAGGACTTCCTTCTGATGCGCAATGACGGCTCTGACCAGGTCGCCGATGGAGATCACCCCGACCAGTTTGCTCCCATCCAAGACTGGCAGGTGGCGGACGTGTTTTTCGGTCATCAGGTCGAGCGCCTGTTCGCATGTGATATCAGGGGTGACGTAGAAAATGTGCGACGACATGATCTCTCGAACCGCCAGCTCCTTAGAGGATTTACCTTTCAGGATCACCTTGCGGGCGTAGTCTCGCTCGGAGAAAATTCCGACCAGTTTATTGCCGTCCATAACGAGCAAGGCTCCGATATCCTTGTCGGCCATCAGTTGGAGGGCTCCGAAGACTAATTTGTCCGGCGTCGTTGACCAGATATCTCCCCCTTTTTCCTTCAAGACTTGTTTGATGGTTTTCACGATCTTGCCTCCTGGAGTGGTTTTGGGTGTTCCGTGACGATTGCAATACAACAATTATACAACTGAAATGTGAATAGTTTCACTCAGAAATAATAAATGCGTGGGCCTCGTCATCCGAATCGCCACGGCATGTGCGCGTCCAGTCTGTGCAAACCGGCGGTTTGCGCGATCTGGAGCGCACACTGGTATTCCAGCGCCGTGATGGGACGATTGATCTCCGGGAATTGGGGAGCATGATACGCCGGGCGGTATTGATTCATCAAGTTCAAATAGGTGTCCTTGGAAATTTCATCCGCTAGAAAGCGGACGATCTCCTCGCTGCCCGCCAGGCCATTCGGCAGCACCAGATGCCTCACCAGCAGGCCGCGCGTGGCGATACCGCGCTCATTGATTTGCAGATCGCCGACTTGGCGGTGCATTTCCCTTACAGCCGTTTGGTTGATCTGCGGGTAGTCTCGGATCTTTGAATATTTACGACCAATCTGTGCACTGGCATATTTCATATCCGGCATGTAAATGTCAATCACATCCTCCAGCAGATGGAGGGCGGTCAGCGAGTCGTAGCCGCCGGTGTTATAAACCAGCGGCAGTCGCAGACCTTTCTGTGCAGCTATACCAACGGCAGCCAGGATCTGCGCCACCATGTGGCTGGGCGAGACCAGGTTGATGTTATGGCAGCCGCGCTCCTGTAACTCCAGCATGACGACAGCCAGTTCTCCTGGACTGACATCCTCTCCTACATCGGTTTGACTGATATCGTAATTTTGACAATACTGGCAGCGCAAGTTGCAGAGGGCGAAGAAAATCGTGCCCGAACCGCACCAGCCGCGCAATGGATCCTCTTCGCCGTGGTGCGGCCCGAAGCTGCTCAAGCTGGCCGTTTCTCCTATCCGGCAGGGGCCGAGTCTGTCCCCGCGCCGGTCCACCCTGCATACCCAGCCACACAGATCGCAGGTCGAGAGATGGGCGCAGGCTTCTTCCACGCGGCGTTGAAGCTCACCACTGTGCAGCAGTCTCAGGTAGGCAGGCTCGAAGTTGGTCATTCCCCAGTGTAAATGAAAATGGGCGTCGGGGTTAGAGTCAGTGAAGCGCCCCCTCCCTGAGTGGTCAAAATAGCCTGGATAGGGAGGGTTTGGCTCAGCGGCCGCGGTCGGATGGAGAGGGCGGGGGAAGGATCGGCTCAATCAAGCACCATTGTTCGTCGGTGAGGTGCATAGGATTTTTGAGTAAAAAATAATCGAGGAACAAAGGAGGAACAAATAGCCATGGAGGCGGGATGAACGGGAGG
>JALHUM010000085.1 GCA_022865905.1 Anaerolineales bacterium
CTACCGCCTGCCCCATCTCCCGCCTGGACAAGTTCAACGGCAACCTGTCGCTGCGCAAAGCGGTGTACAAGCTGTACCCGCAGGCTATCCCCAACGCCTTCGCCATCGAAAAATTGGGTGTGGCCCCCTGCCGCGATGCCTGCCCCATCAACCAGCGGGCGCAGGGTTACGTGGCGCTCATCCGCGAAGGTCGTTTCGCCGATGCCTACCGCACCATCAAAGAGGACAACCCGTTCCCGTCGGTTTGTGGGCGTGTCTGCAACCACAAATGCGAGGATGCCTGCGCCCGCGACGCCGCCGACACCCCGGTGAACATCATGGCGCTGAAGCGATTCGTAGCCGATTGGTGGCGGAAAAGCGGTCAGCAGTCAGCTATCAGAAGTCAGCCACCGTCCACGGGGAAAAAGGTGGCGGTAGTAGGCTCCGGCCCCGCTGGGATGACCGCCGCGCTGGATTTGGTGCGCAAGGGCCATGTTGTGACCGTGTTCGAGGCGCTGCCCGTGGCAGGCGGCATGATGCGCGTCGGCGTGCCCGAATATCGCATGCCCTACGATTTGGTGCAGCAGGAAATCGAAGACATCCTGGCCGAGGGCGTCGAGCTGAAGCTCAACACGCGTGTCGAAGACGTGCCGGGGTTGCTCGAAGATGGCTTCCACGCCGTTTTCGTCGCCGTCGGTGCGCACGGCGGGGTCAAGCTGCCCATCCCGGGCGCGGATTTGCCCCAAGTGACGATGGCGACGGACTTCCTGCGCGAGATAAGCCTTCAGCATTCAGCGGTCAGCGATCAGCGCGTAGGGGCGGACCTGAGTGTCCGCCCAGTGGCTGGCAAGCGTGTTTTGGTTTTGGGCGGCGGCAACGTCGCCATCGACGCGGCGATGTCCGCCGTGCGTCTGGGCGCTTCCTGGGTGGGCATGTCCTGCCTGGAAAGCCGCACAACCATGCCCGCCCACGATTGGGAAGTGCGCGACGCCGAGGATGAAGGCATCGAGGTCTTCCCCTCCCGCATATTCAAAGAGGTGACCAACGCCGAGGGTGTGGTGACCGGCGTGCGCACGGTGCAGGTCAACTTCCGCGGCTTCATCGAAGGCCGGCCCGATTTCGATGAGATTCCCGGCACCGAAGAGGTGCTCGCGGCCGACGTGGTGATCTTCGCCATCGGGCAGCGGCCTGAGATCGCCTGCCTGCAAGCGGCGATGGAAACCGTGCGCGGGCGCTTCCCCAAGGTGGACGAAGAAACCCTGGCAACCAACGTGCCGGGCATCTTTGCCGGCGGCGACGTGGTCACGGGCACGGCGTTCGTCGTGGACGCCATTGCGGCGGGGCATAAGGCGGCCCGGGCGATAGATCAGTATCTCAGTAACCAGTTACCAGTAACCAGTGACCAGTTATCAGTTAAGCGTCCACCGGTCGTCGCCGAGCGATCAACGGCAGTCCGCGGCCAACCAACCGTAGGGGCAGATCTCAGCGTCCGCCCCCTCCCCCGCGCCGAAATGCAACCCCGCCCCGCCGCCGAGCGCAAGCGCGACTTCGCCGAAGTCTACGTCGGGTTGACCGAAGAGGAAGCGCGTGCCGAGGCCGCCCGCTGCCTGAGCTGCGGGATTTGCTCCGAATGTCTGCAATGCGTCTACGCCTGCCGCGCCGGGGCGATTGACCATAATATGGTCGAGGAAACCGTCGAATTGCAGGTCGGGGCGGTGGTGCTCACCCCGGGGTTAGAACCCCTCTCCGGCTCAGTCCGCCCTGAGTTCGGGTACGGGAGATTCCCCAACGTGGTCACATCCCTCGAATTCGAGCGCATGCTCTCGGCGTCCGGCCCCTTCGGTGGCGTCGTCCAGCGCCCGTCGGATAAGAACCATCCTCACAAGATTGCCTGGATTCAGTGCATCGGCTCGCGTGAGACCTCCCCCATCCCCCCCTTGATAGGGGGGGGGTAAGGGGGGGGTGGGGTACTGCTCGTCGGTGTGCTGCATGTACGCCACCAAAGAGGCGGATATCGCACGCGAGCACGATGCCGCCATCCAGCCGACCATTTTCTACATGGACATCCGCGCCTTCGGCAAGGGCTTTGACGCCTACATCGAGCGCGCCGAGAAAGAGCAGGGCGTGCGTTACGTGCGCAGCATGGTCTCGGCGGTGAAGGAAATTCCGGGCAGCCGCAATTTGCGTCTGCTGTACGCCACCTTTACAGACGACGGCAAGCCGGTCACCCACGAGGAAGAATTCGACATGGTGGTGCTGTCGGTGGGATTGAAACCGACCGAGGCGACGTTGGAGACGGCGCGGCGGCTGGGGATTTCGCTCAACGAGTACGGATTTGCCGAGGCCCCGTTATATCACCCGACCGAATCCAGCCGGGCGGGAATCTACGTCGCCGGGGCGTTCGGCGAGCCGAAGGACATCCCCGAGACCGTCATCGAGGCCAGTTGCGCCGCCTCGCAGGCCTCGGCCCTGTTGGCCGCCGCGCGGGGCACGCTCACCAGGGAGGCGGTCTATCCCCCTGAGCGGGACGTGTCCGAGGAGGAGGCGCGCGTCGGGGTGTTCGTCTGCCATTGCGGCATCAACATCGGCGGGGTGGTCAACGTGCCCGATGTCGTCGAATACGTCAAAACTCTGCCGAATGTGGTGTACGCCGAGCGCAACCTGTACACCTGCTCGCAGGATACGCAAATCAAGATTACCAAGACCGTGCTGGAACAGGGGCTGAACCGCGTGGTGGTAGCCAGTTGCACGCCGCGCACACACGAGCCGCTGTTCCAGGATACCATCCGCCAGGCCGGGCTGAACCCGCACCTGTTCGAGCTGGCCAACATCCGCGAGCAGGACGCCTGGGTGCACCGCGCTACGCCGGAGGTCGCCACCGAGAAGGCCAGGCAGTTGGTGACGATGGCCGTGGCGAAGGCGCGCCGCCTCAAGCCATTGCAGCGCGGCACGTTCGACGTGCAGCACCAGGCGCTGGTCATCGGCGGCGGGCTGGCGGGCATGACCGCCGCGCTGTCCATCGCTGCCCAGGGCTTCCCCGTGTACCTGGTGGAGCGTAAGGCTGAATTGGGCGGGCATTTGCGCCACATTTACATCGGCTTCAACGGCTCCGACCCGCAGAAAGTGCTCACCGAGACAATTGAACGCGTCAGCAATGAGCCGCGCATCACCGTCATGCTGGAGAGTGATGTGGTCGAGGTCAGCGGTTACGTCGGGCAGTTCCGTACGACGGTTCGAGCGAAGGATGGCGTCGGTAAAGAACACCGATCGACTACCGAGCTGGTGCATGGCGTGGTCGTCGTCGCCACCGGCGGGCAGGAGATTACGCCGAAAACCTACGGCTACGGCCAGCTTCCGGGCGTCATCACCCAGCGTGAATTCGAGGCGGAGTTGTCAGGTAGACAAGTAGACACGTATACAGGTACACAAGACGACCTGTCTACCTGTCTACCTGATACCTGTCTACCCCCCTCCGTCGTCATGATCCAATGCGTCGGCTCGCGCAACGACGAGCACCCCTACTGCTCGCGTATCTGTTGTTCGCAGGCCATCAAGAACGCCCTGGAAACCAAGCGGCGCAGCCCCGAGACGCAGGTCGCCATCCTGTACCGTGACATCCGTAGCTACGGTTTCCGCGAGCGCCTGTACCGCGAAGCCCGCCGGGCGGGGGTGGTTTTCCTGGAATACGATCCCGAACAGCCGCCGGTTGTGAGCGGTCAGCAGTCAGCTATCAGCATTCAGCTATCAGCGGTCAGCGGCCAGCCGTCCGCCAAACCCCTGCGAGTTGAAGTCGTGGTGCAACCCGATAAAGAAGCCGTAACCCTGGAAGCCGACCGCGTGGTGCTCAGCGCCGGGATCGAGGCCCAGCCGGGCAACGAGGCGCTCAGCCGCCTGCTGAAGCTGCCGCTCACCGCCGAGGGCTTCTTCCTCGAGGCGCACGTCAAGCTTCGCCCGGTGGATTTCGCCGCCGACGGCGTGTACCTGTGCGGGCTGGCGCACTCGCCGCGGGCGATGGACGAGACCATTGCCCAGGCCAAAGCCGCCGCCGTGCGCGCCGTGGCGCTGCTGGCGAAGAAACAACTGACCGCCACGCCGATCATCGCCACCGTCAACCCGCGCCTGTGCGCGGCGTGCGGGCTGTGCGTAGAAGTCTGCCCTTACGGGGCGCGCCGCCTGGAGCCGGGCGATGAATACGCCCAGGTCGTGGACGTGTTATGCCAGGGCTGCGGGGCGTGCGTGGTGGCCTGCCCGAACAAGGCCAGCCAGCAGAAGGGATTCGAGTTCCTGCAGGTGGCTGCCATGCTGGACGCGGCGTTAGCTTAGCTATCAGCGATCAGCTTTCAGCACTCAGCCAAAAAGCTGACCGCTGATAGCTGAACGCTGAATGCTCGTTTATCAAGGAGTAAAAGTCGAACATGACTGATACCAATTTCGAACCCAAAATCATCGCCTTTCTGTGCAACTGGTGCACCTACACCGGCGCAGACCTGGCGGGCACCAGCCGCCTGCAATACCCGCCCAACGTCCGCATCATCCGCCTGATGTGCTCCGGCGCGGTAGACCCCATCTACGTGCTCAAAGCCGACCTGGCCGGGGCCGACGGCATCCTGATCGGCGGCTGCCATCCGGGCGATTGTCATTACCAGGAGGGCAACTACAAAGCCCGCCGGCGGGTGGTGGCGATGAAAGAGATCCTCAAGAACGCCGGTTTCGACGAAGACCGTGTCTGGCTGCGCTGGATCAGCGCCAGCGAAGGCGCCCGCTTCGCCGACACCATCCGCGAGATGACCGCCGCGATGAAGGAAAAAGGCCCGAATCCGATGAAGACGATGTGGGCGGTATAGCAAGGATGAAGGCGGAAGGATGAAGGATGAAAACACTCATACCTGTTGAAAACGGCAATACCCTGAAGGCTTTGCAGGGATTTTTGAAGAGACTGCTGGAATTGGGGGGGGTGGACGCGTTGATGTTGCCGCTCCGCACCCCGTTTGGGACAGTGACGCCCGGTGTGGTGACCGACCCCGATTGGCTGGGGGAGGCGGACCCGTTAGCGCCCGTCCTCCCGTCGAATGGAGCCACCCTGGCCGGAAAGCTCAGCGCCAGGGAGCCGCGCGCCAAAGTGGGCGTGGTGCTGCGCGCCTGCGAGCTGCGCGCCCTCGTCGAGCTGACCAAAATGCAGCAGGCCAGCCTGAATGATTTGGTGCTGATTGCCGTGGATTGTGCGGGGACGTACAGTGTACCTGGCTATCAGCGGTCAGCGTCGGTACAGAACACCGTGGTCAGCGGTCAGCTATCAGCAGTCAGCCTGTACGCTGACGCTGCCAGCAAGCCCGATGCCCCCGATCCCAACCTGCGCGCGGCGTGTAAAATCTGCGAGCAGCCGGTGTTCGACGGGGCGCAGATCGCCATCGAATTGCTGGGCGTTGACCCTGCGCAGGAAATCCGCGTGACTATCGCCGACGAGCTGGGAGCGAAGCTCGACCTGAGCGAGACCGCCGTGCCTTCCGGTCGCGCCACGGTGGTCGAGAAACTGGTCGCCGCCCGCACCGCCGCCCGCGACGCCGAATTTGCCGCCATCCGGGCACGGCTGGAAGGCCCCGAGGGTGTGCCGGGCGTGTTCGCCGCCTGCATCCGCTGCCATAACTGCATGGAGGTCTGCCCGATTTGCTACTGCAAGCAATGCGTCTTCAAAAGCGCCATCTTTGACCACGAACCCATGCAGTTCATCGGCTGGGCGAAGCAAAAGGGCGCTTACCGCCTCCCGTCGGATACCATGCTTTTTCACCTGACCCGCATGAACCACATGGCGCTGTCGTGCGTGGGGTGCGGCATGTGCACCGAGGCCTGCCCGGCAGAGCTGCCGGTGGGATTGGTCTTCCGCGCCGTCAACCAGCGCCTGGACGCCACCTTCGAGTATGTTCCTGGCCGTAGCGTGGACGAGCCGCTGCCGCTGGTGACATTCAAAGCAGACGAATGGAGCGATGTCGGAGAATAGAGAATAGAGATCAGAGAATAGAGAATAGAAACATTCCCCCCTAATCTCGAATCTCTACTCTCTAATATCGAGGAGAAACCATGACTGAACGAACTGACCTTATCCCGATTTTCATCATGGGCAAACGCTACGACGTGCCGTCCAGCCTGACCATCATGAAAGCGATGGAGTGGGCTGGCTACACCCTGATTCGTGGCGTAGGCTGCCGCGGCGGCTTCTGCGGGGCGTGCGCCACCGTGTACCGCATCAAGGACGACCCCAAGCTGTACTTCGGACTGGCCTGCCAGACGGTGGTCAAGCCGGAGATGTACATGGGGCAAATCCCCTTCTTCCCGGCCAAACGCGCCAGCTACGACGTTACCCATCTCAAGCCGGAGGCCGCCACGCTGTTCAAGTTGTACCCCGAGTTGCTGCGCTGCCTGGGCTGCGGCACCTGCACCAAGGCCTGCCCGCAAGAGTTGAACGTCAAGGGCTACATGGCGGCTGCCATGCGCGGTGACATTGCCCTGGTCGCCAACATGTCCTTCGACTGCATCATGTGCGGCCTGTGCGCGGCGCGCTGCCCGGCGGAGGAACCCCAGTACAACATCGGCATCCTCTCGCGGCGGTTATACGGGCGCTACCTGGCCCCCCGCTCCGAGCACCTGCGCGTGCGCGTAGAAGAAGTCGAGAACGGCAAGTACACTGCCGAGATTATCGAGTTGAAGGCGATGGACCGCAACGCCCTCGTGGGGCGCTACAAAGCCCGTGACATCGAACCATAGTAGCTTTCAGCGATCAGCAGTCAGCAATCAGCTAACAACAAAATCCCAGGAACATTTATCAAGTCATTCACAACCCGTATTTGAGGGAGGAGGATCTCTTTATGCAAAAGGTTAAGGCTAGGAATCTAGCGGATATCGA